>CAZJGT010000065.1:0-11963 GCA_964545565.1 uncultured Thermoleophilia bacterium | reverse complement strand
CCCGTCTCAAGACGGACCCGGGTCAGCGTGAAACCAGACGCGCGGCCGAGGACGTCGAAGTGCGTCACCGCGGGGCGCCCGGCGACCGTGTGCAGCGACATCCGCTTGCGGTCGCGGATGTGCCGCCCGATGGGCGCGTCGATGGTTCCCTCGTCCTGCGGCAGATCGCCGGCGAGCAGCGCGAGGTAGGTGCGATGGATGTCGCGCCGCTCCATCGCCGCGACGAGGCGCCGGTACGCGTCGTCGCGGCGCGCCACGATCAGCAGCCCGGACGTGTCCTTGTCGAGCCGGTGGACGATGCCCGGACGCAGCCCGTGGCCGCCCTGGGATCCCTCCGCGACGAGCCCCTGGGCGAGCGTGCCGTGCTCGTGGCCGGGGGCCGGGTGCACCACCACCCCGGCCGGTTTGTCCACGACCAGCAACCAGTCGTCCTCGTAGACGATCCCGTACGAGACGGGCTCAGCCGCCAGTGTGACGCCCGGCGGCGGCGGTTCCTCCCACACGACTTCTTCGCCGGTGCGCAACACGTGCCGCTTGCGCGCCGGCACGCCTCCGACGAGCACGAGGCCCTGCTCGATCAGGCGCTGGGCGGCGGCGCGGCTGAGGCCGGCGCGCGCCGCGAGGCGGACGTCGAGCCGTTCGCCGGCGTCGCCGGCCGCCACACGGAAGGCGTGCGGCTCACTCGCGCGAACCAAGGATCACCTGCGCCGCCAGAGCGACGGTGCCGACGACGATCGCCGCGTCCGCCACGTTGAAGGTGGGCCAGCCGTACAGCCCTATGAAGTCGACGACCGCCCCGTCGAAGCGCAGGCGGTCGATGAGGTTACCCACGGCGCCGCCGAGGATGACGCCGAGCGTCGGCCGGTAGCGCGGCGGCGCCAGCCAAAGCGCCGCGCCCACGCCCATCGCCACCGCAGCCACGAGGACGACGACGATCCATCCCGCGCCGGCGAAGCGGCCGAACGAGATGCCGGAGTTGTAGGTGAGGTCGATGCGCAGCCCGCCGACGAGCCGTCGCGGGAGACTCTCCGCCGCGGCGCGCACGAGCCACTTGGTCGCCTGGTCCGCCGTGACGACGACCGCCGCCAGCGTCAGGGCGAGAGCGATCCCCCTTCTACTTCTTGCCACGCGGCTTGGGAACGGAGTCCAGTTCCTTGACGTCGGTGTGACCCATGGGGCAGGTCGGGACCTTGGTCTTGCCGCTTCGCCCGCCGTCGTTCACGACGATGTTGAGGGGATACGTAGCCTTGCAGCGCTTGCAGTACGCGAGTCGCGCCATGCGGTGCTCCTTTGTCGGGTCAGAGTCCGAGTCTACGCTTCGCCTCGGCGAGGGTCACGCCGGTCAGGCGCAGCCGTTTGCGCCGCGAGCGCCCGCCGGCGACGACCTGGACGTCGCCACGCCGCGTTCCGAGCGCCGCAGCGAGGAAGCGCACGAGTCCGTCGTTGGCACGACCATCGAGAGCGGGCGCCGCGAGACGCACGCGAAGCCGGCCGTCCGCGACGTCCCCGAGCTCGTTGCGGCGTGCACCGGGCGTCACCCAGACGGCGAGGCGCAGACCGTCGCGCGTCTGGCACAGCGGCGGCGTGTCACCACTTGAACTCGTTCTCGTTCACCCCGCTGTCCACGTCGGCGAGCAGGTCGTCGGTCTCTCCGAACAGGATGCGCTCGCGTCGCGACGGGGCATCGTCGTCGGCCGGTGCATCCGTTGCCGGCGCATCCCGGGACGACGCCCCCGCGGCGTCGATCGCAGCGCGGTCGACGGGCGACGCCCCCTCGGCGGCGTCCGGCTCGCCGGCGACTGCAGGTGGGAGCTCCCCGGCTCCGTCCGTCCCCTCGGCGTCTCCGGGCGCGCCGGGCGCCACGGGGTGGCTCATCGTCACCTCGGACTCCGCCGCGGGGTCGTCAGGCTCCGGCTTCGGGCGGTGGACGCCTGCCTGGATGCCGCCCGGTCCCCGTGCGGGCGTCACCGCAGGCGCCTGCGGAGCGGGCCGTCGCGGAGGTGGAGACCCGGGCTCCTCGCGCGCCGCGACGACGGGCGCCGAGGCGACGGGCTCCGCTCCAACCTCCGCCGCGGACTCCCGCGCGATGGCCTCCTTGATCGTCTCGGCGTGAGCCGTCAGGTCCGGCGAGGACTTCGCCGCGGGGGGCTTTCCCTGCTCCTCGATCTGCCGGAGGTACCCCTCCAGCAGCTGACGGAACTTGAAGCGGAAGTCCTCTTCCCCGTTCCGGAGCTTGGCCAGGGACTGCTCGATGGACTGCCGTTCGGAGTACGCCTGGTTCACCAATTCCCGCGACTTGAGCTCGGCGTCCTGCAAGATGAGCTCCGCCTGCTTGTTCGCGTTCTGCTTCTGCTCCTCGGCACTGGCCTGGGCGTTCACCAGCGTCTTCTGGAGAGTCTCTTCGATGCGCTGGTACCCGGCGACCTTCTCCTCGAGGGTCTCGATGCTCTCCCGCAGGTCGATGTTCTCCTTGAACAGGCGTTCGAACTCGTCGGCGACCTCGTCCAGGAACTCGTCGACCTCCACGTCGGCATAGCCCCGCATGCCGCGTTTGAACTCCTTGTGGCGGATGTCGAGCGGTGTGAGCTTCATCGTCTCCCCTCTCGGTCGCGGACCGGGACGTGCGTCATCTCATCCCCCTCTAGTGCGACGCGACTACGCGAGTTCCTTGGCGCGCTCGGCAGCGGCCTTGACCGCCAGCGCCACCACCGCGGCGATCTCGCGCTCTTCAAGGGCGGCGATGGCCGCCGCCGTCATCCCGCCGGGCGTGGCCGCCGCGGCGATCACGGCGTCGGGGTCGCCCTCCCGGGCGATGACCGCCGCCGCGCCGTACACGCCGGCGACGGCCACCCGACGGGCGACCTCTTCGTCCAGCCCCCGCTCCACCCCGGCACGGGCGAAATCGCGCACCAGCACCGCGAGGATGCCCGGCATGCATCCGGCGACGGCGGTCGCCGCGTCGAACTCGGTCTCGGCGAGATCCACGACCTCGCCGCACAGGGCGAAGAGCCCGCGCACCGCGGGCTCGCTTGCGGCCAGGGTCCCGGGCACGAACAGGGACACGCCGAGCCCGAGGGCGGCAGCGACGTTGGGCATGATGCGGCCGACCCTCGCGTCGCCCCCGAGCCCATCGCGAAGCCAGCGGAGCGTCACCCCGGCCGCGACGGAGACCAGCGGCCGGGCGCCGACCAGCGGCGCCACCTCGGCGAGCACGCCGGCCACCTGCTGCGGTCGCACGGCGACGACGATCACGTCGGCGCCGTCGATGAGTGCTCCGAGCGTCGGTGCTACCGAGGCGCCGGTGTCGGCGGCGGCGCGTGCGGCCGCTTCGGCCGCGACGTCGTAGAAGGCGAGCGCCGGCGCGTCCGGGAGCCCCGGCCTGGTCCATCCCCGCCCGAGGGCGTGCGCCATGTGCCCGGCGCCGATGAGCCCGACCCTCACGGACGCTCCACGGGCCCGGCGCCGGTCTGATCGGGCGAAACGAAGACTCGCCGGGCGTCAGAACTGATTGAAGAAGCCCTTCTCGATGAGCCGGGCCCGCTCCTCCGCCGAGACCTCGACGTTGCGCGGGGTGAGCAGGAAGATCTTCTCGCCCACGCGCTGCATACCGCCGTCCATGGCATACGTGAGACCGCTGCAGAAGTCGATCAGCCGTTTGGCGAGTTCGGTATCGGAGCCCTGCAGGTTGATGATCACCGGCACATCGACCTTGAACTTGTCGGCGATCTGCTGGGCGTCGTTGAAGTTCTTGGGGATGACGAGGTGGACCTCCACGCGCACCGGCCTGGCCGGCTCGAGCGCGCGCACGTTCTGCTGCGGCGACGAGGAGCTGCGGCGACGGGGTTCATCGGCGAAGATGTCGTCGTAGTCGTTGCGCCCCTTGCCGCTGCTCAGCTTGCGCACGTTGGGGCGCTCCTGGTACGAGCGCTCAAGCTCCTCGTGCGGCGCCAGCGTCTCGTCCTCGTCGTAATCGTCCTCGTCATCGGCGATGCCGAAGTAGACCGCGGTCTTGTGCCACCAGTCGCCTAGCCCCATCAGGTCCCTCCTACAAGGTCAGAAGAGCACGCTTCCGACACGCACGATCGTCGCCCCTTCTTGCGTGGCGACTTCGTAGTCGGCGCTGGTACCCATCGATAGCTGGTCGAAAGTATACGTTCCGCGCCACGATGTCGAAAGTCGCTGCGCCAATTCGCGCGCCCGGGCGAAGTACGGGCGTGCCCGCTCGGCGTCGTCGAACAGCGGCGGCATGCACATCAGGCCGGAGAACCGCACCTTGCCGGCAGCCGCAGCCTGCTCGAGAAAGGCGTCGACCTCCCCGAGCGGCACGCCGCTCTTGGTCTCCTCCCCGGCGATGTTGACCTCGAGCAAGACGTCGACGGCGCGCTCGGCGCGGGCCTCGATCGCCTGCACGACGCTCATGCTGCCGACCGAATGGATCAGGCTGACCAGCGGCAGCACCAGCTTGGTCTTGCGGCTCTGCAGATGGCCGATGAAGTGGTAGTCGAAGGCGTCGCCGCAGAGGTCGTGCTTGGCGACGAGGTCCTGAGCGCGGTTCTCGCCGACGAGCCGGATGCCCGCGTCGCGCAGAGCGCCGAGGTGCTCCGCGGCCACGTACTTGGTCGCGACCAGGACGCGCACGCCGGCGGGATCTCGCCCCACGCTCGTGGCCGCCACGGCCACGCGCGCCTCCACCTCCGCGAAGCGCCGACGCACGGTGTCCGGATCGGGGATGAACTGTCGTACCACGGTCTTCCTCCTCGGCGGCCTACTTCTGGAGCCGGACTATGCTTCCTGCAGCCATGCTATCGCCAGATGACGCCCGGTGGCGCCCTGGTCCCGGCGGTGCGAGAAGAAGCGGTCATCGCAGCTGGTACAGACGGCGCTCACATGGATCTCGGCGACCGGCACGCCGGCAGCCTCGAGCTCCTCACGCGCGCACCGCCAGAGGTCGACGGTGGCGGCGCCGGCGGAGCCCGGGAACCGGGCCTCGAACCGGCGGCGCATTTCCTCATCCACGCGAAAGCAGCACGGCCCGATGCTGGGACCCACGGCCGCGGCGACGAGGCGGCCGCGTGCCGCAAGCTCGGCGGCCGCCGTCCCGACGATGCCGGCGAGCATGCCGCGCCAGCCGGCGTGCACCGTGGCGAGCGCGGGCCCCGACTCGCCTTGCGCGACGATGACGACCGGCACGCAGTCGGCGTAGCTGATGACAAGGCCGAGCCCGGGAGTCACGCTGAGGAGGCCGTCGCGCTCCCGCAGCACCGTCTCGTTCTCCAGGGCCCCGCGACCCGCGTCCGCCTCCGCCACCCAGGCAAGGCGGGTGCCGTGGACCTGGCCGGGGACGACGAGACGCTGCGCGGCGATACCGGTGGCGGCGCACCAGCGCCGCCGGTTCTCCAGCACTCGCTCGGCCTCGTCGCCGACGGAGAGTCCGAGATTGAGACTCCGGTACGGCGGCTCCGAGACGCCGCCTTCGCGGGCCGGGAAGGCTGCCGTAGCGCCGCCGGCGCGCCACTCGAGCCAGCTGACGCCACCCCGCCGGCGCCACTCTGACGCGGCGTCCTTCACCCCCACCACCCGCCGGGCAGGATCTGCATGGCGAAGTCCAGCACCGCGCCGAAGGTGGCCTCATAGACCCCCGGGAAGGCGAACATCACGACGAAGAACCCGATGAAGACCATGTTGCCGTACCTGTCCAGCTCGGCCCAGTGCCGGTACGTCGCCCGCGGCAGGAATCCGCCGACCACGCGCGAGCCGTCAAGCGGTGGGATCGGAAGCAGGTTGAGCGTCCCCAGGATGACGTTGAGCACGAACAGCATCCAGAGCATCTGCAGGAGGAACGGACTGCTCGTGTACAGGTAGGTCAGCCAGATGAGTCCGGCCGCGACGAGCGCCATGGCGTAGTTGGTCAACGGCCCGGCGAGGCCGACCCACATCATCCCCCGCTGCCCGTCCTTGAAGTAGCGGGGATCCACAGGTACGGGCTTGGCCCAGCCGAAGAAGAACGACCCGCCGGAGCCGAGGAACGTCACGATCAAGATCCCGGTCCCCCACAGGTCGAGGTGCTTCAGCGGATCCAGGGTGAGGCGCCCGTGCACCTTCGCGGTGGGATCGCCGAGCAGGTAGGCGACCCAGCCATGGGCGAGCTCGTGGAGCACGAGGCTCACGAGCAGGAGCGGCGAGATCAGCAGGAACTGGACGAGAAGGCCGGAGTCGTTCACTCGCCCTCCCGCATCCGGGCCGCGGCCGTGAGCTCCTGCTGGCGGGTGGAGACCACGCCGCCCAGCCGGAGATGCAGCACGCTCCGAAGGACCTCTCCGAGGCGTGGCCCGGAGGAGAACCCCATCTCGAGGAGGTCTGCCCCGGTGATCTCGAGACGCACGTGCCGCGAGACGTCCAGAAACCGTGCGAGGCGATCGACGGCGCCGCCCGAGTCGTCGAGCGTCATCGCCGCCAGCACCGCCTCCACGGGTTCGGGGCGGGCGAGGTCGTACAGCTCCGCCTCGCTGGGCCCGCGCGCCACCCGGTCCAGCAGCCGCCGCCCGACGACCAGCGCGCGCTCGAGCACGGAGGCGTCCTCGCGGCGCACACGCATGCGCCCGGTCCAGGCGGTGATCTCCTCGGGGTCGAGGTCGCGCAGCAGCCACGCGAGGCGCAGGCGCCAGCGCGGCGCCTCGTCCTCCAGCCCGTGCGCGAGGCGCAGCGCGTCAGAGCGGCGGATGAGCTCCCGGGAGCCGGCGTCGACCCGCAGCCGGCCGTGGATGGACGGCCATACGCCCAGCTCCTCGACCCGCCGCAGCGAGAAGTCGATCCTCTCCTCGTCGAGCAGACTGACCAGCTCGTCGCGCAGGCGCGCCGACGAGAGGTCGCCGACGAGGTCCATCGCGCAGCACGAGCGGGCCAGGTTGAGCGTGTGCTCGTCCATGCGCAGCCCGTACCGGCTCTCGTAGCGGATGGCGCGCAGGATGCGCGTGGGGTCCTCGATGAAGCTGAGGTTGTGCAGCACGACGATCCGGCGGGCGTCGAGATCGGCGAGACCGCCGAAGTAGTCGAACAGGTCGCCGTACGTCTCGGGCTTGAGCGAGACCGCCATGGCGTTGATGCTGAAGTCGCGCCGGGCGAGGTCGCTGCGGATGCCGGCGTGCTCGACTTTGGGCAGCGCGCCCGGGTAGGCGTAGGACTCCGCACGCGTGGACGCCACGTCGATGCGCAGCCGGCCGGAAGCCTTGGGCGCGACCACGACGGCGGTCCCGAACTTCTCGTGCGCACGCACGTGACCCTTGAGCCGCGCGGCAAGCTCGGTAGCGAACTCAATCCCGTCGCCCTCCACAGCCAGATCGACGTCGAACCCCGGCTCGCGGAGCAGGAGGTCACGCACGGCGCCGCCGACGAGGTAGCATCCGCGGACCCCGGCGGCGACGGCCTGCACGTGGCGGAGCAGCTCATCCAGGCCGAGTTCCCCCAGCGGTCCGGCGAGGTTGGCGGTCACCGGGGCGGCCGGTTCGCGCGGCGGCGCCCCGGAGACGGAGGCGCGGGAGACGATACCGAGGAGCCTGGACAGGGGCACGCTCTCCTCCGCCTCGTCCAGCACGTCGGCGACGACGGGCAACCACCCGACCTCGTCCTGCGCCAGCCGAAGGGCCACGCGTTCGAGCGGCTCCCGGGCCCAAACGAGCGGCACGCGCGTGGTCATGACGGCTTTCACGGGAGCGTGGCCCAGACCGTGCGTGGACGCGCGCTCGAGCACGCCGAGCGCCGCACGTCCGAGGAGCCGGCCGTCCTGGACGACGCCGACGCCCCCCAGGCCGTCCCGGCGGCACAGGAGCGCCGCCTCGTCGACCTGGATGCCGGCATCGACGACAGCCGGACCGGCTTCCATGGCGTCGAGCGCGATCCTCGTGGGGGCGACGGCCGCCGCCGCGGCGGCCGACACCGCCACAACGACTTCCTCGAGCGGGCGGTCCTTGACGACCGCGGAGGCGGCCGCGGTGTGGCCGCCCCCGCCGACGGCCGCCAGCGCCCGGGCCACGTCGACACTGCCGCCGCGACTGCGCGCGGTGACGAACACCCGTCCCTCCATCTCCACCAGCAGGAAGTACGCATCACAGCCCGTGAGGTCCATCACCCTGTGGGCGACGACGCTCACGCCTTCGACGTAGAGGTCCTCGCGCAGGGCCGACAGAAGGACCGCCGCCTCCGAGATCGGCAGCTCCACGGCCATCTCCAGCGCCCTGGCGAGGGTGCGTCGCTGCGCCGGCGTGAGCGCGCTGGTGAGCCACTTCTCCAGAAGCTGTGTGTCCGCGCCGGCGCGCATGCAGTAGGCGAGCGCCTCCGCGTCGCGCGTCGTCGTGGTGGAGAAGGTGAGCGACCCGGTGTCCTCGTGGATGCCGAGCGCGAACACGGTCGCCTCGAAGGGCGTCACGGGGATGCCGCGCTCCGCGATGATGCGCACGAGCAACGTGACCAGAGAGCCGTCACGAGAACTGACCAGGGATCCGGGCTCCAGGTAATCCGGCAGGTCACCCGGATGTGCGTGATGATCGAAGGCGACGACCTGCACGCCCTCTCGGCCGCACAGGTCGCTGAGGTCGCCGAGGCGGTTGGCGTGCACCGTATCGACGAGGATCAGGCGGCGGACGCTCTCGCGATCCACGTCGACCGGGTCCACGACGGGGACGACATCGGCGTGCAGCGCCTGAAACTCGCGCACATTGCGATTGACGGCGCCGCCGAGGCTGATCTGGGCCTCCGGGTAGAGCTTGCGGGCGGCGACCATCGCCGCGAAGCCGTCGAAGTCGGTGTTGGTGTGCGTGGCGATGAGTTCGGGCGTGCGCATCCCTGCAGTATACGCGGACGGTCTGCTCGCCGGTCAGGCCTTGAGCAGCCAGCCGAGCTCGCGCCCGAACGACGACGTGACGGCCTCCTTGAGCGGCGCATCGGCCGGGTCGAGCAGGCCGGGGTCGGCGGCGAGCAGGCTCCCCGCGAGCTCCCGGGCACGCAGCAGCGCCTCACGATCCCGGGCCAGGCGGGCGAGCTTGAGGTCCGGAACGCCCGCCTGGCGCGAGCCCAGCACCTGCCCCTCGCCGCGGATCTCGAGGTCGCGGTCGGCGAGCTCGAATCCGTCGTTGGTCTCGAGCAGCGCCTCGAGCCGCGCCTGCGAACTGCCCGTCTCGGGATGGGAGAAGAGCAGGCAGTACGACTTCTCGCTGCCGCGACCCACACGGCCGCGCAGCTGGTGCAGCTGAGCCAGGCCGAACCGCTCCGCACCCTCCACGATCATGACGGTGGCGTTGGGCACGTCGATGCCGACCTCGATCAGGCTGGTGGCGACGAGGACGTCGAGCCCTCCGGCCTTGAAGGCCCGCATGACCGCGTCGCGGTCGGCGGACTTGAGCTGTCCGTGCGCGACCGCGACGCGCGCGTCGCGGAACGGCCCGGCTTGCAGCCGCTCGGCCTCCGCCACGGCGGTCGCCGCCAGGATGGACTCCGATTCGTCGATCGCCGGGCACACCACGTACACCTGCCGACCCTTGGCGATCTGTCTACGCACGAAGTCGTAGCCGATCTCCCGCTGCTCTTCCTCCACCAGCCGCGTGACCACGGGCCGGCGTCCCAAAGGCGCGCCGGCGATGGTTGTGACGTCGAGGTCGCCGAACACGGTCAGGGCGAGCGTGCGCGGGATCGGCGTGGCCGTCATGTGCAGCACGTGCGGAGCGCGGCCGTCGCGTTCGGAGCGGCGCACGAGCGCGTCGCGCTGCTCCACCCCGAAGCGGTGCTGCTCGTCGACGACGAGCAAAGCGAGCTCCGCGAAGCGCACGTCCTCCTGCAGGAGCGCATGCGTGCCGATGGCGATGCGTGCCTCGCCGCTCGCGAGCCGCGCCAGCGCCGCGCGGCGCTCTTTGGCCGGCAGCGAAGCGGTCACCAGCTCCGTGCGGGCGAGCGCACCGACCACACGCTCCGCGGTCTCGGCGTGCTGAACGGCGAGCGTCTCGGTGGGCGCGATGAGCGCCCCCTGCAGGCCCGCCTCGGCGACGCGGACCAGGCAGTACAGGGCGACGACCGTCTTGCCCGAGCCCACATCCCCCTGCAGAAGACGACGCATCGGGCTCCTCGCACGCAGATCGGCCTCGAGCTCGTCGAGCGCCGCAAGCTGATGGCTCGTCAGCTCGAACGGCAGGCCGTCGAGAAAGGCTCGGCTGGTCGCGCCCGGGTCCGGCAGGGCTGGAGCGCGTACGCGCTCCCGCTCCTCCGCCTTGTGCATCAGCAGCCCGAGCTGCATCAGCAGGAGCTCCTCGAGCACGAGGCGCGCCCTCGCCCGTCGGGCCTCCGCGACCGTGCGCGGCAGATGGACGGCCAGCACCGCGTCGGCGCGCGAGGGCAGTCCCTCGCGCGTGAGCAGCCCTGCCGGCAGAGGGTCCGGCAAGCACCGCATGACCGGGGCCACCGCACGCACGAGGTTGCGCAGCAGCTTCGCCGACACCTGCTCGCTCGCCGGGTACACGGGCACGACGCCCTCGGTGTGGACGCCGTCGTCGCCCTCCTCGTCCAGGATCTCATGGCCCTTCACCGCGAACGACTGGCGCCCGCCCTGCGGCCGGAACGTCCCGCGCAGGCTCAGCCGCATCCCTTCGCGCAGCACCCTGGCGAGATAGCGCTGGTTGAACCAGACGGCCTCCAGGGCTCCGGTCTCGTCGCGCACCACGACCCGGACGACGTCGACACGGCGGCGGGCGGTGCGATCGGCCGTCACGCGGACCACCTCGCCGCGGACGGTCGCCTCCTCCCCCACTCTGAGATCGCGGATACGCTTACGATCGCGGAAGTCCTCGTAGCGGCGAGGGAAGTGACCGATGAGGTCGCCCACGGTCTCCAGGCCGAGACCGGCGAGCCTGCGCGCCACCGCCGGCGTGACCTGTTCGAGCTCCCCCAGCGGGCGCGAGAGAGCACCCGGGTCCGGAAAGAGGCGAGTGACCGGCGGTCGTTCGTCATACCGACCGCCCCCGAAGCGAAGCGGAAGTGGCTGCCCGGTCACTCCACGATCATGGCGAACGCGGCCGTGCCCGGGCCGATGTGCGTACCGACGACCGCGCCCACATGTCCTTGAAACAGGTAGTGGGCATTGGGCCGGACGCGCTCGATCATCTCGCGGATGAGCGGCGGCTCCGCGTCGTTCACGGCGTCGATGACGCAGAAGTACAGCTCGTCGTCGGGCCTGCTGTTCTCCTCGACGAAGCGCTGCATGGCGGCCATCGCCTTCTTCGATCCACGGACCTTGGCGTAGCCGACCAGGGTGCCGTCGGCAGCGGAGATGAGCGGCTTGATGTCCAGGACGCCGCCGACGAGCGAGGCCGCCCTGCCGATGCGTCCGCCGCGACGCAGGTACTCGAGGGTCGCGGCGTGCACGAGGAGCCTGGAGTCGTCGATGAAGTGCTGCACGTAGGCCTTCGCCTCCTCGAGCGTACAGCCGGCCTCGAGGCGGCTGCGCAGGCGCTCGACGCAGAGTGAGAGGGCGGTCGTGACGGTGCGCATGTCGTAGACATGGACGTTCTCGAACTGCTCCGCCGCCTGCTCGGCGGCGCGCACCGTACCGCTCATCTCCCCGGAAAGGTGCAACGAGAAGACGTGCTCATACGACTTCTTCGCCTCCTCGTAGGCGGTGACGAACTCGCCGGCCGTCGGCTGCGAGGTGGTGGGCAGTATCTTGGACGTCTCCAGCTTGGCGAAGAACTCCCGGTAGGTCATGTCGACGCCGTCGCGGTACATCTGGTCGCCGAAGTGCACCTTCAGCGGGACCATGAAGAGTCCGCTGCGGTCGAAGAAGCCTTCGGGCGGATCGCAGGTGGAGTCGACGACGATGGCTGTGTTCTCGAGCGTGAGCAGACCGGTCATGGCCGGACCCCCTGCGGCTCATCCGACGATGACGGGCCTGCGGCGGTCACTGTCGGGCGCGCTTCCGGCGCATC
>CAZJGT010000064.1:0-12055 GCA_964545565.1 uncultured Thermoleophilia bacterium | reverse complement strand
CATGGCCGCCACGAAGAGGACGAGCCCGACGACACCGAGCTCGCTGAGCACGTTGAACCACTGGCTATGAGCGTGCTTCACCACCCCGCCGGTCTGGCGGAAGCGGTAGTGCGTGAACGGGAAGGTACCGGCTCCGGTACCGGCGACCCGGTCGAAGCGAGCCTGGCGGGCGGCTTCGCGCCAGAGATCGGGCCGGCCGGTGTTCAGGGAGACCAGCCGGCCCGGGCCGCCGCTCTTGCCCGTCTCATCGGTGTCGGTCGCAAGCGCGTGGACCCGGTCCTTCACCCACACCATGCCGCCGCGCGATTCCAGAAAGCGGACCGACCCGCCGACGACGAGCACGCCGATGACGGCCAGCACCGCGACGCCGGCGGCGACGGTCGACCAGCGCGGCCAGCGCACCACGCCCTGCGCCAGCGCGAGGACGAGCTGGACGCCGGCGGCGACGAGCACGGCGACGATCGACCAGCGCAGCAGCGCACCTCCCTGCGAGGCGCGGAGCGCCGCGTCCGTGGTCTCGGTGAAGAGCGTCCCGAGGTCGCGGAGCCGCCACAGCGCCAACGCGACGGGCGTGACGATGGCGACGAGGCTGAAGAAGCCGGCGAGTCTCGCAGTGGTGAAGCCGAAGTACAGCACGAGCGCCACGAGGAGGGCGATCCAGCCGCCGCGGGAGAAGGTGAAGAAGAAGGTGAAGCACAGCGGCACGGCGGCGGCGGCGGCGAGCGTCCTCAGCGCGAGATGGGTCGCGCGATCCCCGGCGACCGCGAGCGCGACACACAAGCCCATCACCATCATCAGGGCGAGGACGTTCCAGTAGCCGACGGGGCTGTCGAGCCGGGCGTAGGTGTGCGCGTGCGTCACGAGATCGGGGGTCGCCTTGCCGAGGAAGGCGTAGACGCCGACGGCCGTGACGACGACCAGGGAGCCGTAGCCGACCGTGCGCAACTGCAGCCCGCGGACCGAGGTGAGGCCCAGCACCGCCACCACGGCAAGGTAGAAGGCCGTCAGGTTGAACGACACCCACGTGAGGTCGGGGCCGAACGACCACAGCACGGAGACGCCGCTCCATGCCGAGAACGCCGCGAACACGCCGAGGGCGACCAGGAAGAGGACCGGCGGGCGGCTGCGGCGGCGCAGAAGCCAGACCCATACCGCGGCGGCGCACAGCACCGCCACGACGATGGGCGTGCTGCGCCCGATGACGTACCCGCCGGAGAGGAAGGAAAAGGCCGCCACGGCCGCCAGGACGACCGCGTACGGGGCGGCGTTCCGAGCCCTGAACGCCGCCCCGACTTCAGCGGTCGTCATTACACTGTTCTCCATCGGAGGGATTATACTGTCGCCTGGAGTGGAAACGCGTGAGCCCTCGGGCAGGCGTCGTACTGCGCCAAATGCGGTATGATCGTCTACGCGGGCACGTGTCAGAAGAGTGTGAACACCCGGCACATCGCCGAGACGATGTCGTGAGGGGGGGTGAAGACATGAAGGTCAAGCTCTTGACAGTCATCACGGTCGCTCTCCTGCTCGTCCTGGTGTTCGCCGTCGTCGCACAGGCCGGCGTGTCGCAGTCGGTCATCGACGCGATCATCGAGGACGCTCGGGACGGGACCATCGATGGCACATGGACCGCCGCGCAGATCGAGGCGGCGCTCGCCTATATCCAGGACAACCCCCTCGAGCAGCAGTACTCCGCGACTCAGGGAGTCCTCGAGGACTACCTGGCGAGCCTGCAGGATCCCGGCGCACAGGCCGGTCAAGGAGGTCAGCTCGCCTTCACCGGAGGCGAGGTGTGGCTCATCCTCGCAGCCGGCGCCACGCTCATCGGTGGCGGAGCGCTGCTTCGCCGCAGCCAGGCCTGACGGTCAGGCAACAGGTATGACGACGGCTCCCCACCCGCCCGCGGGTGGGGAGCCGTCGTCGTCTTCGGCGTCAGTCGCCGGTCACATACACGACGTCACGGGGACTGTCGTCATCCCTGACGACGCTTCGTGAGGGAACACCCAGGTCGCCCGCCAGGACGACCGCCGCCGCACGTGAGCCCGCCCGGAAGAAGATCGCGGCGCCCGGCGAGACGGGCCTCCAGGCGTCGTCCTCCGGCGTGATCCGCAGGCCCTTGAACCCCCAGAGACGCACGCGCCCCAGAACGGTCGCCGCACGCGCGTCGGACGTGCTCACGACGCCGACCCCGGTATGTCGCGCCGAGACGAAGGCGAACCCCAGCCGCGTCGAGCGGAGGTCCGGCGCCAGGGTGCCCGGCCAGCACGCGCGCATGAGCGTTTGCACGTTGGCGCGCGCCGCGTCCTCCAAGCCGAGGCGGCGTTCCTCGCCACCGGCGCGTACCGCGGCTTGGAGGGACCACGAGACGGGCAGCCGGCTGCCGACGACGGCGGCCTCGAGCCGGCCTCTGGCCAGGGAATCCGCAGCACTACCCGCGCGCGCCGGCAGCGGGCCGGCGACGACGGCCTCCTGGCGACGGTCGAGCAGCATCGCGCTCACCTCGGCCACGGCCTCCGTCGCTTCGGGGCTCGGCGGGGGCGGCGCGACGAGTACGGCCAGCGCCGGACGCTCGTCGAGCTCACGGGCGGCGCGGAAGGCCAGCGTGCCGTCGGCGCCGCTCACAAGCGTGACCTCGACCGGGGCCCCGGCGGCACGCCGGAGACGCGCGCGCACTTCGGCCGCGTAACGCACGGCGCCGGCGCGCGGCAGCGGGGCGACCACGAGCACGCGCGCGGGGCGAGCCCGCCGCGTGACCAGCTTGTCGGTCTCCGGCGGTGTCAATCCGAAGGCCAGTGACTGGCGCAGCGGCTCCACGCGACTGCTGTCCAGATGCCAGACCTCCCCACCGCGACAGCGCTCCGCGACCACGGGGGCCGCACGCACATTGACGCGCCCCGGGTCCACGGCCTTCAGGGCGTCGCCGAGCGAGGTCGCGCCCTGCAGAGTCAGATCGCTTTCGATGAAGCCGAAGCCGAGGACGTAATTGGAGAACGCGACCACGCCGAGCTCGCCGAACGCGACAAGGGGCAGTGAGACGCGCAAGCTCTCGTACTGCGCCACCCAGGCGCGTTCGGACCCTCCCCGCCCGCACCAGGCGGCCCATGCCTCGCGATAGCGCGGACGCGACGCGCGCACGTCTTCCATGGGGATCATGGGCGCGATCGCCAGCTCGAGGGCCTTGCGATCGAGCGCCACCCAGGCGTCCATGGTCACGCCGAGGGCGTCCCCCAGCGCCGCGGCGCCGGCAGCGGGGCCGGCCGCGTCGACCACCGCCGTCAGCGGCGCGTAGCCGTCTCCCGGCGCGAAGCCGGAGACCCGCGGTGTGACGACCACGGCCGACAGGCCGTTCCTCGCCGGATCGAGGTGCAGCCACACGACGCCCGAGCAGGCTCCGCTGCGCCCGCCGCGCACGAAGACCGCGACGTCGTCGGGCGCCGGCGCCTTGAGCCCGACCGGCGGCGTCGTGCCGACGACGCTCTGCCACGGTCCGGGTGTGGCGAGCAGGATGACCACGCCCATGGCCAGGAGGACGCCGATCAGGAGGGCGGCCCACGGATCGAGCCGGCGAAGCACCGCGCGCAGAGAACTCACTTCACGGACTTGCACGAGGTCGCGATACCCATCATGACGTCGTTGGACAGCTCGTCATCGAGGGTGTTGAGCACCCAATACAGGGTCCCCCGTTTCTTCCAGGCCACCATGTGCAGGTGGTCGCCCTGGTAGAAGAGCAGGTACTTGCGGCCACGGATCGTCTGCGTCGAACTGGGATCGGCGATCGCCGGAGGGTTCTGCCAGCGCATCGCCTGGATGCTCCAGTAGGAAGACAGCGGCGTGCGTACCACGGCGACCGAGGCCGCGGTGCGCTTACCCTCGGTCGTCGTGATGGCGTAGTTGCGGAACTCGTCATAGACCATGCCCGGGGACCAGGCGGTCGGCGCCTCGAGCCGGAGCGGGGTCGCCGCGTCCGTCGCCCGCCACGTCTCCCAGTCGTACTTCTGGTCCGGCACGAGCGTCTGCTGCGCCTGTATCGCTTCCTGGGGGAGCTGGAGGGTACCGCCGAACGACGATGCGATGAACACGCTGATGCCGTCATGCGTGCCCGGCGACCGCGCGACCACGCGCACGTCGGACGAGCCGAGCATGTCGCCGATGAGCTTGGCCTGCGCCGCGAGGCTCGGGGGCGCATAGACCGCCGTGACGGCGTCCGGATACTCGTAGGCGTCGGCGACGGCCTCGGCCTCGTAGCCCTGCGCCGCCAGCTGGGACGCGGCCGAGGTCGCCAGTCCGTCGACGCCGCTGCCGTTGTAGACGCGCACCGGGAACATCCCTTTGCCGACTTTGGCGGCCTTGGTCTTGACGGGCGCCTGCGTCGGATCGGTGAACTGACGCACTGCGTCGGCGATCTCGGCCTCAGTCGCGGTGACGTAGGAGACACCGCCGATCATCGGCGTCTCACCCTCAAGGTGTGCCTGATGCACCTTGGACGTGTCCACCTGGAAGGCGAGCTCAACGATCGGTTGCAGCTTCCTGAGGGAGCTCAGGTCCGACTTGGTCTCGGCGGTGATGCCCTTGATGAGCTTGATGACCCTGGTCCAGTCGCCGCTCCAGCGGTCCGACTGCCGCTGCGTCTCCTTGAGGTAGAGCTGCTGTCGCTGCATACGCGTGAAGTCGCCCTTCTGGTCGTGCCGGAAGCGGACGAAGTTGAGAGACTGCTTGCCGCGCACGAGCTGATAGCCCGGCTCCAGGTCGATCGACTTGTAGTCGGCGCTCGCGGGCACGAAATAGCGGTGGTCCACGGGGATGTAGACGCCTCCGAGGATGTTGACGACGTGCCAGAAGCCGGAGAAGTTGACCTCGATCCAGTGGTTGATGGGCAAGCCGGTGACTTGCTTGAAGGTCTGGATGACCAGCGCCGGACCGCCGTAGGAGTAGGCCTCGTTCATCTTGTTGAGGCCGACGCCCGGGATGTCGACCTGCAGGTCGCGAGGCAGGGAGAGCATCGAGATGCTCTTGGTCTGTGGGTCGAGGCGCACGAGGATCTGCGTGTCCGAGCGCCCCGGATCGTCAGGCAAGGTGCTCTTGTCCGAGCCGATGAGCAGGATGTTCATCGGCCTGTTGGGGATGGGGCGATCGACCTCCTGGTCGGCTGCCTCCACGGCGGCCTGGTCGGTAGGAGTGGTCGCCGTGTCCGCAGCCGTCCCCAGGGGGTCGACGAGACCGTTGGCATAGCCGACGGCGAGGCCCGGGGTCGCCAGCACCAGAACGACGACGGCGACGCCGATGAGCTTGAGGGCGAGGAGGCGGCCGAAGGCGAGGTAGGCGGTGACGAGCACGATGGCCGCCGCGACGACGGCGGGCGCACCGACGACCACCCAGTCCGGGACCTTGCCCGAGAGCTTGGCGAGGTCGAGAGCGGCCTGGGAGTTGCCGACCACCTCGCGGCCGTAGAACCAGTAGGCGAGCCCCGCGGCGACAGCGGCAGCGGCCAGGAGCGGCCACAGCCACCAGCGCCGGCCGCTCGCGCCGCCGCGGCGGCGCGAGCGGCCGGCGCCGCGCTCCAGCGGCGCCGGCGCGGCGAGCGTGACCTCGCGCACGTGCTCGGCCTCTCCGGCCCTGTAGACTCTGTAAGTGCCCATGCTCCTCCGCCGCGGCGCGCTCAGGCGCTGCGCACGGCTTCATCCTCGCATGACCGGAGAGACGGCGGCGAGCCCGGCGCGGTTCGCGCGCCGTCGCCTCTGCGGTCGACCCCCGCGCCGAGAGCTCGCAGTTTGCCGACGAGATCCTCGTATCCGCGGTCGATGTGATGCACGCTCCGCACCTCCGTGGCGCCCTCGGCGACGAGGCCGGCGGTGACGAGCGCGGCGCCCCCGCGCAGGTCCGGCGCCTCGACCACGGTCCCGCTGAGCAGCCGCGGGCCGGCGATGACCGCGTGATGGCCGCTGGTCTCGATGCCGGCGCCCAGCCGGTTGAGCTCGTCGACCACGACGAAGCGGCTCTCGAAGACGTTCTCGGTGACGATCGAGGTGCCCTCGGCGAGCGAGAGCAGCACCATCGTCTGCGCCTGAAGGTCGGTGGCGAACCCCGGGTGCGGCAGGGTCGAGATGTCGACCGGGGCGAGCGGGCCGTCACGGCTCACCGTGATGCGCTGCTCGCCCTCCTCCACCTCCACGCCCATGGCCCGGAGTTTGGTCAGGAACAGCCCGAGGTGGACGGGATCGAGACCCACGGTGGTGACCCGCCCGCCGGTGGCCGCCCCCATGAGCAGGTAGGTCCCCGCCTCGATGCGGTCGGCGACGACGACGTGGTCGACCCCGTGCAGCGACCTCCCGCCGGCGACGTGGATGGTGCTGCTGCCGGCTCCCTCGATCTCGGCGCCCATACCGGAGAGGAAGGCGCAAAGATCGGCGATCTCGGGCTCCCTGGCGGCGTTCTCGATCACCGTCTCGCCCTCCGCGGCGGTCGCCGCCATGACGAGGTTCTCGGTGGCCCCGACGCTGGGGTAGTCGAGCGGCACGACGGCCCCTTTGAGCCCTGCCGTGTGCACGCGGATGAAGCCGTGGTCGATGTCCACCTGTGCGCCCAGCTTCTCGAGACCGCGGATGTGGAAGTCGATGCGCCGCGGCCCGATGTTGCAGCCGCCGGGCATCGCGATGGTGGCCTCGCCGAGCCGGGCGACCAGAGGACCCATGACGATGATGCTGGCGCGCATGGTGCGCACGAGCTCATAAGGAGCGCAGCCGGTGAGGCCGCCGCCCGCGTGGACACACAGCCGGTCGCCCTCTCCGCTCGCCTCGGCGCCCAAGGCGCGTAGCATCGCCACCATGGTGCCCACATCGGTGATCCGCGGCACGCGGCGGATGACGCAGGGGTCGGTGGTGAGCAGGCTGGCGGCGAGCAACTTGAGAGCGGAGTTCTTGGCTCCCGAGAGGACGACCTCGCCCTCCAGCCGCCGGCCGCCGCGTACCTCGAGGCACGCGTCGTGTTCGCTCAAGCCGTCCATCAGACGCTCAGTAGTATAGCGTCTGTCCGCGCCCGGCGGCCGTCAGGGCGCGCGACGGGCGACGTGCAGACGGTTCTCGGCGCGCTTGAGCGCCTGCTCGGCGCGCAGGTAGTCGACCTCGGCCTGCGCGCCCAGGTCGCCGCTCTGACGCATGCGCTCCTGGGCCCGCTCCTGGGCCTCCTGCGCACGCGCCACGTCGATGCCGCCCGCAAGCTCCCCGTGGTCGACCACGACGAGCACCTTGTCGAACAGCACCTGTGCGTAGCCGATGCCGGTGGCGATGTAGTCCCAATCGCCGGAGAGCGTGCGGATGCGCGTCTCGCCGATGGCGAGCAGCGTCACCAGCGGCTGGTGCCGGGGCAGGATGCCGAGCTCGCCGTCCACGCCGGGCAACACCACCATGGCGACCTCACCGGCGTAGACCTGACCATCGGGCGTGACCGCCTCGACCTGGAGTGTGCGCTCGTCGCTCACAGGAGCCCTCTCACGCGTCCTCGCCCGAGAGCCGTTTGGCGTTCTCGACCGCCGCTTCGATGCCGCCGACCATGAAGAACGCCTGCTCGGGCAGCTCGTCGCAGCGGCCCTCGACGAGGTCCTTGAACCCGCGCACCGTATCCGCGAGCGGCACGTATTTGCCCGGCGTGCCGGTGAACGCCTCGGCCACCGTGAAGGGCTGGCTCAGGAAGCGCTCGATCTTGCGGGCGCGCTGCACGATGACCTTGTCCTCGTCGGATAGCTCGTCCATGCCGAGGATCGCGATGATGTCCTGCAGCTCCTGGTAGCGCTGGAGGATCTCCTGGACGCGCAGGGCGACCTCGTAGTGCTCGTTGCCGACGGCGTCGCGCGTGAGGATGCGTGAGTTGGAGTCCAGGGGGTCGACCGCCGGGTAGATGCCCTTCTCCGAGATCGCGCGGGAGAGCGTGGTGGTGGCGTCGAGATGGGTGAAGGCGGCCGCCGGCGCCGGGTCGGTGAGGTCGTCGGCGGGCACGTAGATGGCCTGCACCGAGGTCACCGAACCGCGTTTGGTGGAGGTGATGCGCTCCTGGAGCTCGCCCATCTCGTTGGCGAGCGTGGGCTGGTACCCCACGGCGCTCGGCATGCGGCCGAGGAGCGCCGACACCTCGGAGCCCGCCTGGACGAAGCGGAAGATGTTGTCGATGAAGAGGAGCACGTCCTGGCCGCCGGCCTCGCGGAAGTACTCCGCCACGGTGAGGCCCGCGAGGCCGACGCGCAGACGGGCGCCGGGAGGCTCGTTCATCTGCCCGAAGACGAGGGCGGTCTTCTCGATGACGCCGGATTCCTGCATCTCGAGCCAGAGGTCGTTGCCTTCGCGCGTGCGCTCGCCGACGCCGCAGAAGACGGAGTACCCGCCGTGCTGCGTCGCGATGTTGTTGATGAGCTCCTGCACGATGACGGTCTTGCCCACGCCGGCGCCGCCGAAGAGGCCGATCTTACCGCCCTTGACGTAAGGAGCCAGGAGGTCGACGACCTTGATGCCGGTCTCGAAGAGCTCGTCCGTCGGATCGAGTTCCTCGAACGCCGGCGCCGGCCGGTGGATCGGCCAGCGTTCTGCGTCCGTCAGTGGTTCGCCCTTGTCGATCGTCATGCCGTTGACGTCGATGAGGCGGCCGAGCGTCTGCTCGCCGACCGGCACCGTCATCGGCTGCCCGGTGTCGACGACCTCGGTGCCACGGGCCAGGCCGTCGGTCGCGTCCATGGCGACGGCGCGGACCTTGTGGTCTCCGAGGTGCTGCTGAACCTCACACACGACCTCGTTGCCCTCGCCCTCGCCGATGCGCACCCTGAGCGCGTTGTAGATGGCCGGGATCTCGTCCGGGAACCGGACGTCGATGACCGGCCCGATCACCTGGACGACTGCTCCTGTGTTCATCGCGTCAACTCCGCTCTTCACGTGTCTGGTGGGTGGGTCGGCGGGTGATCATCCGAGCGCCTCCGCGCCGCCCACGACTTCGAGGATCTCCTGGGTGATCGCCGCCTGGCGGGCGCGATTGAGGGCCTGCGTGTAGTCGCCGATCATCTCCTCGGCGCTCTCGCTGGCGTTGCGCATCGCCGTCATGCGGGCTCCCTGCTCGCTGGCGCTCGATTCGAGGAGCGCCCGGTACACGGCGATCTCGACGTACGCGGGCAGCAGGCCCTCGAGGATGTCCTCCGGGGCGGGCTCGTAGATGTAGGAGACCGGCGGTCGGCCATCATCATCGCTGACCGCCTCGTGCGGCACCGGGAGGATCACGTCGTCCATCAGCGTCTGTTCGATGGGCGACTTGAAGTGGTTGTAGGCGAGCCGCACGCGATCGACCTCGCCGCTCACGTACATCTCGATGAGCTCGCCGGCGATCGCCTTGGCGTCCGAGTACTGCGGCCGGTCGCTCAACCCCTGCCAGCTCTTCTCGAGGCTGCAGCCGCGGAACTTGAGCGACCCGATGCCCTTGCGCCCGACGGCGAGCACACGCGTCTCGACGCCCTCGTCGCGCAACCGGCGCTCGATCGCCAGCGTCTTGCGCACGATGTTCGCGTTGAAGGCGCCGGCCAGACCTCGGTCGCCCGTCATGGCGACCACGGCGACCGTGCGGATCTCGCGCTCCTGGAGCAGCGCGTACTGGCGTGTCTCCTCCGAGTACGTGGCGAGATCGACCATCATCTCGATCATGTCTCGCGCGTAGGGACGAAGGGCCTCGATGCGCGCCTGGTTGCGGCGCAGTTTGGCGGCCGCGACCATCTCCATGGCCTTGGTGATCTTGCGCGTGTTCTGGACCGACGCGATGCGCCGGCGGATGTCGCGCAGCGTGGCCACGTCAGGCCTCCGCCTCGAGTCCTGCCGCCGCCGACGCGACGACGTCGCCGGCGTCGGCGGCGAACGAGTTGTGATAGGCGGAGATCGCCTCACGCAGCTTCGTCTCGCTCTCCGGCGAGACCTCGTTGCGGTCGTGGATCTCCGCGAGCAGAGCGGATTCCTGGCCGCGCAGATACTCCCGCAGGCCTTCGGTGAACGGTCGCACGCGGGTCACCTCGAGATCGTCGAGGAAGCCCTGGTTGCCGGCGAAGATGACGGCGACCTGCTCTTCGACGGGCATGGGGTCGAAACGGCCCTGGTTGAGCAGCTGCACCATGCGCTCACCGCGGGCCAGCGTCCGCTTCGTGACCTCGTCGAGATCGGACCCGAACTGGGCGAACGCCTGCAGTTCGCGGTACTGGGCGAGGTCGAGCTTGAGGCGGCCGGCGACCTGGCGCATGGCCTTGACCTGCGCCTTACCGCCGACGCGGCTCACGGAGATGCCGACGTTGATGGCGGGCCGGATGCCGGAGTAGAAGAGCTCGCTCGTGAGGAAGATCTGGCCGTCGGTGATGGAGATCACATTGGTCGGGATGTAGGCAGACACGTCGCCGGCCTGGGTCTCGATCACGGGCAGCGCCGTGAGCGAGCCGGCGCCGAGCTCGTCACTGAGCTTGACGGCGCGCTCGAGCAGGCGTGAATGCAGGTAGAACACGTCGCCGGGGAACGCCTCGCGGCCCGGCGGGCGGCGCAGCAGGAGAGACATCTGCCGGTAAGCGTCGGCCTGCTTGCTGAGGTCGTCGTAGAAGCACACGGCGTGGCGACCACTGTAGAGGAAGTACTCCGCCATGGCGCAGCCCGCGTACGGGGCGAGGAACTTGAGCGGCGCGGAGGCCGAAGCGGTGGCGGCCACGACGATCGTGTACTCCATCGCCCCGTACTCCTCGAGCTTCTGGACGACCTGCATGACCGTGGACGCCTTCTGGCCGATGGCCACGTACACGCAGATCTCGTCCTGCCCCTTCTGGTTGATGATCGTGTCGACGATGAGCGAGGTCTTACCGGTCTGGCGGTCGCCGATGATGAGCTCACGCTGGCCGCGACCGATCGGGATCATCGAGTCGATGGCCTTGATACCGGTCTGCAGCGGCTCCTTCACGGGCTGCCGCTCGACGACACCCGGCGCCTTGAACTCCACCGGGCGGAACTCATCGGTCTCGAGCGGGCCCTTGTCGTCGAGCGGACGGCCGAGCGGGTCGACCACGCGGCCGACCATGGCCTCGCCGACGGGCACCTGGAGCACCCGGCCGGTGCGCTTGACGAGGTCACCCTCCTTGATGAGGGTGTCCTCACCGAGGAGCACGGCGCCGACGTTGTCCTCCTCGAGGTTGAGCGCCAGGCCGATGACGTCGTGGGGCAGCTCGAGCATCTCCATGGCCATGCAGTTGCGCAGACCGTAGACGCGGGCGATCCCGTCGCCGACTTCGAGGACGGTGCCGACCTCTTCGACCTCGACCTCCGCCTGGTAGTCCCGGATCTGGGCCTTGAGCACGGATGCGATCTCTTCGGGTCGCAGCTTCACTGGACGTCACCTCTCACTTCTGCGGTAACCAGCCGACGGCGCAGCTGGTGGATACGCGCTTTGACGCTGCCGTCGACGATGACGTCGCCGATGCGCAGGACGAGGCCGCCCAGGATGTCCGGATCGATGCGCCGGACCAGGTCGACCCGGCGCCCCGTGGCCTCGCGGACACGGGCGGCGATCTTGTTCTCGGTCTCCGGCGCGAGCTCGGCGACGGAGACCACTTCGACCTCGACGACTCCTTCTTCGGCGGCCGCCAGGACGAGGTAGGCCTCGCGCATGGCGGCGACGGCCGCGAAACGGCCGCGCTCGAGCATGAGCTGCAGGGCGTTGCTCAGAAGAGGGGGCCCGCCGCGCAGCACCTCGGCGAGGACGCGGCGCCGGGCGGCCGCGTCGACCTGCGGGTCGGCGAGGACGCGGCGCAGCGACGCCGAGGCCGCGAGGGCGGCGACGAAGTCGCCCAGATCGCGGCCCAACGGCTCGACCGCGCCGACATCACGGGCGGCGTCGAACAGGGCCTGGGCGTAGACCCGAGCGACCTGCTCTTCGCTCACCCCTTGCCCTCCGCGCCGAGCTTCTCGACATCAAGTTCGGCGAGCGCTTCGTCGATGAGGCGCTGCTGGTCGGCCGCGCTCAGGCTGCTCGCCGCGACCTTCTCGGTGGCGAGCGCGGTGAGCTCCGCGAT
>CAZJGT010000063.1:0-12065 GCA_964545565.1 uncultured Thermoleophilia bacterium | reverse complement strand
GCCGCTCTTGGCGCTCATCTTCACGAGCTGGAAGATGTTGGGGAGGCTGAACTCCTGCAGGTTGCCCTGGAGAAGCATCATCCTCCTTTCGTGACCGGCGCCGACGCGAAGCGAGACCACCGTGTGTGGCCCCGTATCCTCCATCGGCAACGGCGCAGGCGACTTGAGACCGTAGCGGCTCTGCGAGGCCTCACGACGACGGCCTCTTGCCCGCTCAGGCCGGCGCGTCCGCCCGGCGGTCGCCGGAGGCCCGGGCGCCGACCTCCACCGCCTCACCGAGGGCGTCGCCGGGGGCCGGGCCGTCGGGCAGACAGACCGGCGCCTCACAGCAGCCCTCGGCGATCCTGCGGTGCCTGAGTGCGAGCGCGGCGCCGGCGGCGGTGGCCAGGGCGGCGACGCCGCCGACCGCCACCGCCCAACGCACGCCGAACCCACGCACGATGAGACCCGTCACCGGCCCGCCGATCGGGGTGCTGCCGAGGAAGACGATGGACCACAGCGACATGACACGGCCGCGCATGGCGTCGGGCGCGTTGACCTGCAGCAGGGCGTTCGTCGTGCTGATGAAGAGCACGGCGGCGGCGCCGACCAGCACAAGGAGCGCCGCGCCCATGAGGTAACCGGGCGCGGCGGCGAGCGCGACGGTGACCACGCCGAAGCCGAAGGTGCTGGCCACGAGAAGGCGACGGGAGGGGCGCGCCCTGCTGGCCATGAGCAGCGCGCCGGCGAGCGCGCCGACGCCCATGGCCGCGGACAGGACGCCGTAGGCGCCGCCGCCACGACCGTACACGTCCTGGGTCAGCAGCGGCAGGATGACCGAATAGTTGTAGGCGAGCGTGCTGACCACGGCCAGCATGAGCAGCGGGACGCGCAAGGACGGCGTGCGCCAGACGAAGCGGAATCCCTCGCGCACCTGGCCGGGCTGTCGCCGTACGGGCTTGGACGGCGAGAGCTCGGCCGTGCGCATGAGGAGGAAGGCGGCGATCACGGCGGCGTACGAAGCGGCGTTGAGGAAGAAGCAGAGGGCGACGCCGAAGCCGGCGATGATGACGCCGCCGAGCGCCGGCCCGATGATGCGCGAGGCGTTGATGACGACCGAGTTGAGACCCACCGCATTGGCGACGTCCTCGGCCCCCACGATCTCGTAGACGAAGCTCTGCCGCGAAGGCAGGTCGAGCGCGAGCACGGCGCCGTTGAGACCCGCGATCACCCAGATCATCCACATGGTGACGACGTCGGTGGCGGCGAGCGCGCCGAGGACGAGGGCGAGCAGCGCCGCGACCGTCTGCGTGATCAGCAGCAGCCTGCGCTTGTCGACCCGGTCGGCGAGCACGCCCGCCCAGGGGCCGAGGACCAGCACCGGACCGAACTGCAGTCCGACGGTGATGCCGAGGGCGATGCCGCTGCCGGTCAGCTGCAGCACCAGCCAGTTCTGGGCCAGGGTCTGCATCCAGGTGCCGCTCATCGACACCACCTGGCCGAAGAAGAACAGGCGGAAGTTGAAGATGCGCAGGGAGCGGAAGGTGCGGCGCAGCAGGCCGGGATCAGGCGCGGGGGCAGTGACGGTCATCGCACGAGTGTACCCGGCGGCGCACCCCCGCGCCGCCGGCTTGCGCAAAGGTGTGCGCGGCGCGCCTTCAGGTCCGCCGCAGATACACCTGACCGGCGCGGGTGACCACCTTGACGCCCGCACCCGAGGCCGCCGCCGCCTTGCGCAACCCCAGCGTGAGCGCCTGCGTCTTGCGGCCGCTCATCTCGATCAGCGCCGCGTCGAGGCCCGAGGCGACGAACTCGGCGATGGCCTCGGCGTACACATCGGCGCCGCGGCCGGCCGGCGGCGGTACGTCGGCGGGGACCAGTCTGTAGGGCTTCGCGGTGCGGGGCATGGACGGCACCTCCAGTCGGCGTCTCGACACGCCGCATGGCGTGCACCGCGAGTCTACGCCACTCGCGCGTGGGGTACAGCAGAGCCACCGACGGCCCGCTCCCCCGCGAGCGACCCGGTCGCGGGGCCACCATCGACCCTTGACGCCGGCACGTGGGCGGCCAACGATGTGGGTATGCAATCACGCCGGCGACGGGGATGACTCCCGCCGCGGCCACAGCTCGGAGGGGGCAGCGATGAAGAAGCTCATCAATCGGCCGCAGGACGTCGTGCGGGAGGAGCTCGCCGGCATCGCCCTGGCGCACGCCGGGCGGCTCGTCGTCCACACCGACCCGCGCTGGATCGCGCGCGCCGACGCGCCCGTCGCCGGCAAGGTGTCGCTCATCTCCGGCGGGGGATCCGGCCACGAGCCGCTGCACGGCGGTTTCGTCGGCCCGGGCATGCTCGACGCGGCCTGCCCGGGCGAGGTCTTCACCTCGCCGACGCCGGACCAGATGCTGGCGGCGACGCAGGGCGTCGACGGCGGCGCCGGCGCCCTGCACATCGTCAAGAACTACACCGGCGACGTCATGAACTTCGAGATGGCCGCGGACCTCGCGCGCGACCAGGGCCTCACCGTGGAGCAGGTCGTGATCGACGACGACGTCGCCGTCGAGGACAGCCTCTACACGGCCGGGCGCCGCGGCGTAGGCGCCACCGTGCTGGCGGAGAAGATCTGCGGCGCGGCGGCGGAAGAGGGCCGGCCGCTCGCCGACGTCGCCGGCCTCTGCCGCAAGGTCAACGAGAACAGCCGCAGCATGGGCGTGGCGCTCACGTCGTGCACCACGCCCATGGCAGGCAAGCCGACGTTCGAGCTCGACGACTACCACATGGAGGTCGGCGTCGGCATCCACGGCGAGCCGGGCCGCAAGCGCGCGCTGGTGGCTTCGGTCTACAGCATCGTCGGCGAGTTGACGGCTGCGATCGTCGACGACCTCCCGTTCGTGAGCGGCGACCACGTCCTCGCGTTCGTCAACGGTATGGGAGCCACGCCGCTCATGGAGCTCTACATCGTCTACGGCGAGCTCCACGCCCGTCTCGAGGACGGCGGCATCGCCATCGACCGCAACCTCATCGGTTCCTACGCCACCTCGCTCGACATGGCCGGCTGCTCCATCACGCTCCTGCGACTCGACGATGAACTCGTCAGCCTTTGGGACGCGCCGGTCGACACGCCCGGTCTGCGGTGGGGCGCGTGAACGCCGAGGCCGGCGCCGGAGCGGTCACCGCGGCAGGCGTGACCGCCTGGCTGCGCGCCTTTGCGGCGGACATTGCGGAGCGGCGCACCGAACTCACGGAGTTGGACGCCGCCATCGGCGACGCCGACCACGGCATCAACATGGACCGCGGGATGCGAGCGGTGGCCGCCAAGCTGCCCGTTGGCGACGCGAGCGCGGACGCGCCTGACGCCGCGGACGGAGGGTCGGCGCCCGGAGACGCGAAGGGCGAAGGAGCCGTCGGGCCCCTCCTCAAGGACGCCGGCATGACGCTGGTCTCCACCGTGGGCGGCGCGGCGGGGCCGCTGTACGGCACGCTCCTCCTGGAGATGGGCAAGGCGGCCGCGGACAAGACCGCGCTGTCCTCGGCCGACTGGGCCGACGTCGTCGGCGCCGGTGTGGCGGGCGTGCAGCGACGCGGCAAGGCGGAGCGCGGTGACAAGACGATGGTCGACGCGCTGCTGCCGGCGGCGGAGGCGCTGCGCGTCGCCGCCGGCTCCGGCGCGTCGCTGGCCGCCGCGCTGCGCGCGGCGGCCGACGCGGCGCACGACGGGATGCGCGCGACGACGCCCCTGGTCGCGCGCAAGGGACGCGCCAGCTATCTGGGCGAGCGCAGCGCCGGCCACCAGGACCCGGGGGCGACGTCCTCATGGCTGCTGCTGGAGGCGGCGGCGCGGACGCTGACCGGCGAGACCGAAGCGACGTAGCCGTGGTCGGTCTCGTCCTCGTCAGTCACAGCGCGGCGCTCGCCGAGAGCGTGGCGGCTCTGGCCGCCGAGATGGCCGGGCCGGACACGCGGATCGGCGTCGCCGGGGGCCTTGCCGAGCCCGCAGACGCGCTCGGCACCGACGCGGCCCGGGTGCTGCGCGCGCTCGACGACGCATGGTCCGAGGACGGCGTGCTGGTCCTCATGGACCTGGGCAGCGCCGTGCTCTCGGCCGAACTGGCCGTCGATCTTCTGGACGAGGAGCGCCGGGGGCGCGTGCTGCTCACGGAGGCGCCGCTCGTGGAGGGCGCCGTCGCAGCGGCCGTTGCGGCCGGGCTCGGAGAGCCGCTGGAGGAGGTGGCCGCGGCGGCGCGGAGCGGCCTCGCCGGCAAGGCGGCGCACCTCTCCGTCGAGGCAACCGGGGTAGCGGGCGCCGCCGGGCCGGCGGCCGACGCCGGCGAAGCGCAGCAGACCCTCCGCATCACGATCCGCAACCGGTTGGGCCTTCACGCCCGACCGGCCGCCCTGCTCGTGCGCACCGCCGGGGGCTTCGACGCCCACATCAGCGTCAGCCACGAGACCAGCGGGCGCGGACCCGTGAGCGCCCGCAGCCTGAGCGGCGTCGCCACTCTGGGCGCTCGTCGCGGCGACGAGCTGGTCGTGACCGCATCGGGGCCGCAGGCCGAGGAGGCGATCGCCGCCATCCGCCGCCTGGCGGCGGAGGGGTTCGGCGAGCCGGAGGACCTCGGGCCGGAGGGACCCGGGCCGGTGACCGGCGGGCCGGTGGACCTCGGGCCGGATGCCGTCGCCGTGGATGAGGCCGCCGACCGGCGCTCCACCTCTGCGACGCCGCCGACGGCCGGCGCCGTCATCACCGGCATCCCGGCGTCGCCCGGGGTCGCGGCAGGCCCGGCCCGGCGACTCGGGAGCGGCGCCGCGCGGCTCGCGGACGTGCCCGCAGAGCAGCCGGACGACGAGTGGGCGGCCTTGACCGCCGCGCGCGCGGCGACGGCCGCCGACGTACGGCGGATGCGGACGTCGGTGGCCGGACGCGCCCACGCGCAGGACGCGGCCATCTTCGACGCCCACCTGCTGCTCCTGGACGACGAGGCGCTGCTCGCGCCGGCCCGCGAAGGGGTCTTCGGCCGCGGCGAGACGGCGGCGCGTGCCTGGCACGCCGCTGTCGCCGCGGTCGCCGACGATTGGCGATCCCTCGACGACCCGTACCAGCGAGCCCGGGCCGCGGACCTCCTCAGCGTCGGCGATCAGGTGCTCGGCCACCTGCCGGCGGCGAGAGCCGGGGTGGCCGCCGGGCCGAGCGCTGCGGACGCCCCAGGCCCCGCCGGGCCTGGCGGCGCGAGCTCCCCCGGGCCCGGCGGGATCGAGGCGACGGAACCGGGGGTCGTGATCGCGCCGGACCTCAGCCCCGCGCAGGTCGCCGCTCTCGACCGGTCGGCGACCGCCGCGATCGTCTGCGCGTCCGGCGGGCCCACGTCGCACGCCGCCATCCTCGCCCGCGCGCTCGGCCTGCCGACCGTCGTCGGCGCGGGCGACGGGCTTCTCGCCGTTGCCGACGGCACGCCGCTCGCCGTCGACGGCGATGCCGGCACCGTGACGGTGGAGCCGGCGCCCGACGCTCTCGCCGCCGTCGAGCGACGGCGGCGGGCGGACGCGCGGGAGGCCGCCGAAGCCCACGCCGCGGCGGGGCGGCCGGCGGTGACGCGTGACGGCGCGACCGTGCCCGTCGAGGCCAACGTCGCAGAGACCGCGGACGCGGACGCGGCGATCGCCGCCGGCGCCGACGGCGTCGGTCTGCTGCGCACCGAATTCCTGTTCCTCGATGCCGCCGAGATGCCGGACGAGGACGAGCAGGCGGCCGCCTACGCCGCCGTGGCGGCGGCGCTCCACGGCCGCCCCCTGACGATCCGCACGCTCGACGCCGGCGCCGACAAGCCGCTCCCGTACCTGCCCATGCCGTCCGAGGCGAACCCGTTCCTGGGTGTGCGCGGCCTGCGGCTGGGCCTCGCCCGACCCGAGCAGTTGCTTTGCCAACTCCGCGCGGTGCTCCGCGTCGCGGCGACTCACCCCGTACGTGTCATGGTCCCGATGGTGGCCACCGTCGAGGAGGTGCGCCGGACCCGCGAGCTCGTGGCCGAGGCCCGGGCCTCCCTGGTCGCGCGCGGCGTCGCCGTCTCCGCGCGCCTCGAGGTCGGCATCATGCTCGAGATACCGTCCGCCGCCCTTCTCGCCGAGAAGCTGGCGCCATACGTCGACTTCTTCTCCGTGGGCACCAACGACCTCACGCAGTACGCCCTCGCCGCGGAGCGCGGCAACGCCGGCGTCGCCACGCTGGCCGACCCGCTGCACCCGGCCGTCCTGCGACTGATCGACATGACGGCCCGGGCGGCCGCAGACGCAGGACGTGTCGTGACCGTCTGCGGGGAGGTCGCCGGCGATCGCCTGGCGGTACCGTTGCTCCTCGGGCTCGGCGTGCGGGAGCTCTCCGTGAACGCCGTCGCCGTCCCCGCCGTCAAGCAAGCGGTACGCGCCACTCACGCGGCCGAGGCACGGCGGCTGGCCGCCGAGGCTCTGGACCAGGAGTCGGCCGCCGCCGTGAGAGCGCTGCTCGCCGCTTCACCGCCGGACGACGCCGTGAGAGAAGAGGCTCACGGCTGAGCAAAGCCTGACTCTCTGGTTGACGGTGAGGGTCACCCGCGACGGAGCCGGGACTACGCCGTCGCCGATCCCCGGCTCGCGTCCTGAGCGTCGCGCCAGTGCCGCCGGCAGGCGGGCGCCAGATACCACTCGCCCGACTCCGCCCGCACCGGCGTCCGGATGACGTCCGAATCACCTGCGTCCGGCAGCGGCATCCCACACAAATGGCAGTGCTGCTGCTCGTGCTCATCGCCGTCGCTGAAGAACGGGAACAGTGGTTCCTCCACGGCTCCTCCTTCGGGTGAGGCCCGGCGCTGCCGGGCGGGCCGGCCACTTCCCACTGTAGGCCTGGGCCGCGCGCCTGGCAACGTTGGCTTTGTCGACCCCGATCGGGACCGGTCTTGATGCGGGACGGCGATGATGCGAAGGTTGCGCCGGTGCGCGGCCCTTGCCGCACCGGTCCACGACCCGCGACGCTGGAGTGACGCGATGGCGATCCTGCTCGACTCGGCCTCCCTGGACGACGCGGCGGCGGCCGCGAAGCTCGGCTTCGTCCGGGGCATCACCACGAACCCAGCGCTGATGGCGCGAGAGACGAAGGACCCGCTCGCGCACCTCTCCCGCCTGCTCGAGACGTTCCCGGAGGGTCCGATCTGCTACCAGCCCACGCTCAGCACCTACGCTGGGATGGAGGAGCAGGCGCGGGCCGCGGCAGCCCTCGCGCCCAAGCGCGTCGTCGCCAAGCTGCCGGCCACCCTCGAGGCGATGACGCTGGCGACGGCTCTGAAGAACGACGGCATCCCGAGCGCCCTCACCGCCGTCTACTCGCCGGCGCAGGCGCTGCTGGCGCACGAGGCCGGCTGCATCTGGATCATCCCGTACGTGGACCGCGCCGCGCGGCACTCGGCCGGAGCGGTCGTGTTGGAACAGGCGGCGATCCTCGAGCGGCTGGACAGCGGCACACGCATCCTCGCCGCCAGCCTCAAGACGGCGCCGCAGGTCGTGGCGGCCGTCCTCGACGGCGCCCACGACGTCACGGCGCCGCTCGACGTGCTGCGCGCCCTGCCGGCGCACCCGCTCACGGCGTCGGCGGTGCGCGAGTTCGCGGCGCACTGGGAATAGCGGGCGGTGATGCAGGGAGACACGAAGCCTGGCCGGATGCTACCGTTGACATCCATGACGACCGCAGGGCGACAGACCCGGACGAGACCGCTCGTCGCGCTGACCGCCTTGACGCTCGCGCTCCTGCTGCTGGCGCCGGCCGTCGCGGCCGCCGGCCTCAAGGACAGCATCGCCGGCGCCTTGGCGCGCCACGGCATGGGCGGCGCCGGCACGTCCGTGGCCGTCTACGACCTCACGGCGAAGCGCAGCGTGTACCGGCTCCGGCCGGATGTGCTGCGCCTGCCGGCCTCCAACGAGAAGCTCGTCACCGCCTCCGCCGCGCTCGCAAGCTGGACGTCCACGTATCGCTTCAGCACGCAGCTCTTCATCAGCGCCCCGGGGCCGGATGAGGACGGCGTCGTGCGCGGCGACGTCTATCTCCGCGGGCTCGGCGACCCGACGCTGTCGACCACGTCCTTCCAGAAGCGGTACTTCCGCATGCGCACCTCGAACGTGCACGATTTCGTCAAGCGGCTGGACACGCTCGGCGTGACGCGCATCACCGGGCGGGTGATCGCCGACGACGGCTACTTCGACCGCACGCGCGCCGTGGCCAACTGGCGGCCGGGCATGACGGCGTACTGCGGTCCCCTCTCGGCCCTCACGCTCAACGAAGGCTTCCGCTCGGGCGGCGGCTACGTGAAGGACCCCTCCCTGTACGCGGCGAGCACGCTGACCAGACAGCTTCGCGCCGCGGGCATCCGCGTGGTGCACGGCCCGGCCCACGGCGTCGTGCCCGGTACGGCCACACTGGCCTATACGGAACGCTCGGCCCCGCTCAGCCGCGTCCTCGCGGCGATGAACAAGCCGAGCGACAACTTCCTCGCCGAGGAGCTGCTCAAAGGACTCGGCGCCGGCTTCGGCGCCGGCGGCAGTACGGTCGCCGGCGCAGTCGTGGCCAAGCGCCACCTCAAGGGTATGGGCCTCACGCGCGGATTCCGCATCCGCGACGGATCCGGGCTCAGCTATCAGGACAAACTGAGCGCCCGGGCCATTCTCAAGATCCTGGGGACGATGGCCAAGCGGACCGACTTCGCCGTCTTCCGACGCTCGCTCTCCGTGGCCGGCGTGGACGGCACGCTGCGCCACCGCATGCGCGGCACGCCCGCGGCCGGCAACGTGCGCGCCAAGACCGGCACGCTGAACGCAGCCAGCAGCCTCTCCGGTTACGTCACCACGGCCAACCGGCACACGCTCACCTTCTCCATCCTCATGAACGGCAGCCCCGTCTCGGCGGCGCGGGCGCAAGCCGCGCAGGACGCCGTCGCCGTCGTCCTCGCCCGCGCGAAGCCCTGACGGGGACGCGGGCGGCGGCCTCCCTACGGCGGCAGGATTATCCGCACCGCCTCTGGGGCACTCCATAAGCACGATCGTCGCGCCCGGACCGCCGCGGACGACAGCGACGTGCCCCGTGGACGTGAGGTCCCGCGGTCCGGACTGGAGGAGGCACATCATGGCCAGGCCACTGTGGAAAGGCGCCATCAGCTTCGGGCTCGTCACCATCCCGGTGCAGTTGTACTCGGCCACCCGTCGCAGCGAGCTCCGCTTCCGGCAGCTCGACCGGCGGGACAACTCGCCGGTCCGCGAGAAACGCGTGAGCCAGGAGAGCGGTGAGGAGGTCCCGTGGGAGGACGTCGTCAAGGGCTACGAGTACGAAGACGGTTCGTTCGTGATCCTGGAGCCCGACGACTTCACGCGCGCCAACGTCAAGGCGACGGAGACCATCGACATCGTCCAGGCGGTGGCCGCGGGCGCCGTGCCGCCGGAGTACTTCGAGCGGCCGCTCTTCGTGATCCCGGCCAAGGGCGGCGTCAAGCCGTACCACATCCTGCGCGAGACGTTGCTGCGCAGCGGGCGGATCGCAGTGGCGACGCTGGTCATGCGCGGCCGCCAGCATCTGGCCGCGCTGCTGCCCGGCGAGCAGGTCCTGACGCTCGAGTTGCTGCGCTTCTCGCACGAGCTCAAGTCCGTCGGCGAGCTCGATGCCGGCGAGGCGCTCGAGGCCCCCGAGATCAAGCCCAAGGAGCTCGAGCTCGCCGAACAGCTCGTCGCCATGCTCGACGCGCCCTGGCGGCCGGAGGAGTACCGCGACGAGTACCGCGACGATCTTCTGGCGCTGATCGAGGAGAAGGCGGAGAAGGGCAGTCTGGCGCCGGTCCGCGATGAAGGCGGCGCCGGAGAGCAGTCCGGCGAAGTCATCGACATGATGGAGCTGCTCAAGCGCAGCGTCGGCGAAGCACGCGAGCGCAAGGGTGGTAAGCGGCGACGCAAGGCGGGCTGATGGCCGGTCTGCGCGAGTACCGCCGTAAGCGCGATTTCGCCAAGACGAAGGAGCCGGAGGGCGCCGCAGGCGGGCGGTCGCGAGCGACCGCCACCGGCGGCGCCTTCTGCATCCAGAAGCATGCCGCGAGCCGCCTGCACTACGACCTGCGGCTCGAGCTCGACGGCGTCCTCAAGAGCTGGGCGGTGCCCAAGGGGCCGAGCCGCGACCCCTCCGTCAAGCGGCTCGCCGTCGCCGTCGAGGACCATCCTCTGGACTACGGCGACTTCGAGGGCACCATACCCGAGGGCGAGTACGGCGGCGGCACGGTCATGCTGTGGGACACCGGCGCCTGGGAGCCCGTCGGTGACCCGCACCGCGGGCTCGAGAAGGGCGAGCTCAAGCTCCGGCTCTCGGGAGAACGGCTCGAGGGCGGCTGGGTGCTGATCCGCACGCGCGGCCCCAAGCGCGACGACGAGCGCCAGTGGCTGCTGATCAAGGAGCGCGACGACGAGGCACGGCACGGCGAGACGGATCCGTGGAGTGACGACGACCGCAGCGTGAAGACCGGGCGGACGATGGACGAGATCGCCGCCGGTGAAGCTCCGGAGCCCGGCGGCGCACCGAAGGCCGCGCGCCGGCGCGCGGCCGGCACGCCGGCGGCCGTGGCGGTGAACCTCGCGACGCTGGTCGACCGGCCGCCCGACGACGACCGCTGGCTGCACGAGATCAAGTACGACGGCTATCGCCTCACGGCGCGCGTCGACGAGGGCGACGTGCACTTGCTCACGCGGAACGGCAAGGACTGGACCGCACGCTTCCCCGCCGTCGCGCAGGCGCTCACCTCGCTGCCCGACGGCGCCTGGATCGACGGCGAGGCGGTCGTCATCGACAAACGCGGCGTGAGCGACTTCGGCGCCCTCCAGCGAGCCCTCAAGGAGGGGCGCGGCGGCGACGTCGTCTACATGGCCTTCGATCTCCTCTACGAGGACGGCGAGGACCTGCGCGAGCTGCCGCTCGTGGAGCGCAAGCGCCGTCTCGAGCGGCTCCTCGAGCGGCGCTCCGGCGGTCGGGACGGCGCCGTCCGCTTCAGCGACCACATCGAGGGCCACGGCGACGACATGATCGCCGAGGCCTGCCGACGCGGCCTCGAGGGCGTGATCTCCAAGCGCGCCGACTCGCCGTACACGGGCCGTCGCACCCGTGCCTGGCTCAAGAGCAAGTGCGGCCGCCGCCAGGAGTTCGTCGTCGGCGGCTTCACCGATCCCGGCGGCTCGCGGCCGGGCTTCGGCGCGCTGCTCGTCGGCGTCCACGACGAGGATGGCTCTCTGCGCTACGCCGGCCGGGTCGGGACCGGGTTCGGCGACGCCGATCTCGAGCGGCTCTCCGCGCGCCTGCGAAAGATGGAGCGCAAGACGGCGCCGTTCGTCGATCCGCCCAAGGGCGCGCAGGCGCGAGGCGTCCACTGGGTGACGCCACGGCTCGTGGCGGAGGTGGCGTTCGCCGAGTGGACCCGCGACGGCCTGGTCCGCCAGCCGGTGTTCAAGGGCCTGCGCGAGGACAAGCGACCGGCCACGGTCAGAAGAGAGTCCGGCGCAAGCGGAGGCGCAGACGCCGAGGGCCCGATGAAGCGGCGCACACGTGGCGGCACGGCGAAGCGTCGTACCGGCGGCGGCGCCGCGGACCGGCGCGGCCGCGCGAGCCGCGAGAAGGTCCTCGGCGTCGCGATCAGCCACCCCGACCGTCCGGTGTTCCCGGACGCCGGCCTCACCAAGCTCGACGTCGCCAGGTACTACGAGACCGTGGCCGCACGCATGATCCCGCATCTCGAGCGCCGTCCCCTCACCGTGATCCGCTGCCCCGGCGGGATCAAGGACGATTGCTTCTACCAGAAGCACGCGACGCCCTCCGTGCCCCGCGCCGTCGCCCGCGTGCGCGTGCGCGGGGCCGACGACGACAAGGACGTGACCTACCCGGTCGTCGACACACCGGAGGCGCTGATCGCCATGGTCCAGAACGGCGCCGTCGAGTTCCACGTGTGGGGCTCGCGAGTGGAGGCCCTCGAGTCGCCGGATCTCGTGGTCTTCGACCTCGACCCGGCGCCGGACGTGGAGTGGCGGAGAGTCCGGGAGGCGGCGCGCG
>CAZJGT010000062.1:3228-12120 GCA_964545565.1 uncultured Thermoleophilia bacterium | reverse complement strand
GTAGCGTGCGGGGAACTCGACCTGGGTGAGGGCGGTGGCCAGGGCTACCGCCACGGCGGCGAGGCGCGGCAGCCAGCGTGACTGAGCGCCGCAGAGGGCGACGACCGGGAAGGTCCAGATCAGGAACTGGGGGGAGAGGACCTTGCTGGCGCAGATGGCCACCAGCAGGACCGCGAGCGCGGCGACGGGAACGACGGCGGGGGAGTGGCGCAGGACGTCCCGCCTCCTCCAGACCAGGACGTAGACCGCACCTACGCCTATGACCAGCACCCACGGTGAAGCGGCGGCCACGAAGTCGGGCCCGCCGCCCGCGAAGTTCTGCGACCCGTACTTCGAGACGATGCGCGGGTAAGCTGCGCCGGCGAGTGTGGCCGCTACCCAGGGCGTGCCGGAGACGCTCTCGAGTTGCAGCGGCCTGCGCGCGTGGTAGGCGAACGGGTTGGCGGCGGTTCCCGGGTCGTGCACGACGAACGGCACGAACGGCAGCGTCGCGGCGATCGCGAATCCGGCGAACGTCACCAGCAGGCCCCGACGGCGCTCCTGCAGGACCAGCACGAGCGGCAGGAGCAGGGCGGGCGTGAGCTTGAGGGCGAATCCCACTCCGAGGCTGACGACCGCCGGCAAGCAGCGACGGATGGCGAGGAAGAAGAGCGCCGCGGAGACCACGAGGGCGACGACGGGGTCGTAGCGGTTGAGAGCGAGCGCGCCGCAGGACAGCGTGAGCACCGCGTAGCCGCCCGCCGCCAGGAGCCCTCGCGGGACCGACCGCCACGCGAGCGCCGCGGCAGCTGTGGTGAGCACCGCGGACGACGTCGTGGCCGCGATCATCCCGGCGCTGAACCACCGTTCGTACTCCGCCACGGTGCCGCTGCTCGGAGGGAGGATGAACACCAGGTTCGCGAGAGGCGGGTACTCCACGGGGACGACCGCGTACGGCCATCTACCGAGTGCGAACGAAGACGCGTAGAAGTGGTAGAGGAGCGTGTCGGCGAGCTGGTGCAGGTCGTAGCCCATCCAGCCGCCGCTGAACAACGCCAGGAGGACTGCCCAGGCGATGGCCTGCAGGCACGCCGCCGTGACCAGCAGGACGATCAGGTCGCGGCGAGCGACGGCGGGGCGTTGTTGCCCCGGCGGATATGGTGTCTCAGATGCGATCATGGTCGGCGTCCACGCGGCGCGCCGGAATGGCCGCCGCACGCGGTATGATACGCTTCGGACACTCGAGAGGCGGCACCTGACCCACGAAAGGAGCGCTGCATGGACTCCTCCTTCGCGACGTTCGCGATGAGCACTCCGACCATGGTCCTGTCATATGCGGCGGCGTTCTTCTGCGTCGTCGTGGCCATCGCCGCCGCGTACGCACTCGTCAAGGCGGGCAAGACCCTGGAGCGCGTCGACAAGGTCCTCACCGACGTCGACAGCGAAGCCGTGCCCCTCATGAACAAGGCGGGCGTCACGCTCGACGGCGTCAACGCGAACCTGGGCAACGTCGACCAGATCACCAAAGACGTGGCCGATATGACCAACAAGATCGACACCATGGCCAACGCCGTGGAGGGCGCCGTGAGCATGCCGGCGCGCAAGGCGGCGTCTTTCGGCGCCGGGGTGCAGGGCGCGGTCTCCAGCTTCATGCGCCGCGACAAGGGCTCGGCCGGCGCCGGCGCCGACGCTGCCCCCGCGGCCGGCGACGCGAAGGGGGCGGCTTCCGCGGCCGCCGCCGATGCCGCCGCGGACGCGGTTTCCGGCGACGCCGCCGCGGACGCGGCCGCCGCCACCGGCGACGCGACCGCCGCGGCCGCTTCCGCGGCCGCCGACGCCCTGGACGACAAGGGAGGCTGACGCATGGGCCTCTCGACCAGGCTCATCGTGGCCGGCGCCGTCGCCGGCACGGCGCTCGCGTACTACGTGAGCAGCCGTCGCGCGCGCACCGGCGAAGGCTACATCGATATCGTGCGGCGCCTGCCCGGCGATGCGCTGTGCTGGATGGACGAGACGCGCTCGCGGGCCGCGCTGGCCCTCGAAGAGGGCAGGTCCGCGGCCCGCGAGCGCGACGCCGAGTTCACCCGGCAGCTGCTCGGAGCCGGAGCGCCGCCGGGCGCCTGAGGCCGATCATGCCTGAGAACATCCGTCTGGAGGTGCCGTCGACGCGCAGCGGCCTCGCCACGGTGCGCATGGTGCTCGGTGGTCTGTGCGCGCGCCTTGACTTCGGCCTGGAGAGCATCGACGACGTCACCCTGGCGACGAACGAACTGCTTGCCGCCGCCCTGACCGCAGAACATCCGATCAGCCTCAGCGTGGAGATGGCGGCGGAAGACGCGACGCTGCGGGTCGTCACGGGCCCCTTTGACTCGGAGCGGCTGCGCAGCCAGGTGACGGTGACCCCGGGTGGCTGCATCGATCTGTGCATGCTGCTTCAGCGCCTGGTCGACGAGACCGTCGTGCAGGAGGAGGAGGGCGGCTTTCGTGTCGTCCTCGTCAAGTCCCGTTCGGGCGCGGCCTCGTGAAGGCCCGCGACGACGGCAGGACGAGCGACCCGCTGGATCTCAAGGCGCTGCCCGGCCAGGCGCATGCCGTGCCGGACGACGACACTGAGGGCGCGGCTCCCGGGGAGGGCTCGCCGGGTCCCTCCGCCGATGCCGAGGGACGCGGTCGCGCGGACTCCGAGAAGCTCGACCAGTACCTGCTGCGTCGCTACCACCTGTACGGCGACCGCAAGGCGCGCCAGCAGCTCATCACCATGTATCTGCCGCTGGTGCGCTCGCTGGCGCGCCGCTACGCCTCGCGCGGAGAGCACTTCGACGACCTCGTCCAGGTCGGCGCCATCGGCCTCATCAAGGCCATCGACCGCTTCGACCTCAGCCGCGGCGTGGAGCTCACCACCTACGCCACGCCCAACATCGTCGGCGAGATCAAGCGCTACTTCCGCGACAAGGGCTGGTCGGTGCGCGTGCCGCGCGGCCTGCAGGAGCTCAACATCCGCCTCAACAAGGTGATCGACGAGCTGGTGCCCAAGCTGCAGCGCTCGCCCACCATCAACGAGCTCGCGGAGGCGGCCAACGCCACGCCCGAAGAAGTCCTGGAGGCGCTCGAGACGAGCCAGGCGTACAACTCCGTCTCGCTGCAGGCCTCGCCCAACGGCGAGTCGGGCGAGGAGGACGCCGGCCTCATCGACTACCTCGGCGGCGAGGAAGAGGCCTACGACACCATGGAGGACCGCACCACGCTCGCGCCCGGCTTCGCGAAGCTCGACAAGCGCGAACGGTTCATCCTCCACCTACGCTTCTTCGAGGGGCAGACCCAGAGTCAGATCGCCGAGCGCGTGGGGATCTCACAGATGCACGTCTCGCGCCTCATCAGACGCTCGCTGGAGAAGCTGCGGGAGGAGATCGGCGATCTCGACACCCCGCAGTCGACTCAAGCGCCCGACGACCACTAGCCCGACTCGACATCCACGCGAAGGATCCCACGTGAACGCTGCCGACATCCGCGACCTCTTCCGAGACTTCTTCGTCGCCCGTGGTCATCTGGCCGGCGAGCCGGCCGGCCTCGTGCCCGCGGGGGACACGAGCGTGCTCTTCACCACGGCCGGCATGCAGCAGTACAAACCGTACTTCCTCGGCGTCGAGACGCCGCCGGCCACGCGCATCACCACCTGTCAGCGCTCCTTCCGCACCTCGGACGTGGAGAACGTCGGCAAGACCGCGCGCCACCTCACCTTCTTCGAGATGCTGGGCAACTTCTCGTTCGGCGACTACTTCAAGGCCGAGGCCATCGCGTGGGCGCTCGAGCTCTCGGACCAGCTCGGCGTCGACCGCGACAAGGTCTGGGTGAGCGTCTTCGGCGGCGACGACCAGGTGCCGGCGGACGAGGAGGCGGTCGAGCTGTGGAAGGCGCACGGCTTCGGCGACGAGCGCATCGTGCGCCTGGGCCGCGGCGACAACTTCTGGGGCCCGGCCGGTCCCACGGGACCCTGCGGGCCCTGCTCCGAGTTGTACTACGACTTCGGCCCCGGGATGGGCTGCGACGACCCGGACTGCAAGCCCGGCTGCGACTGCGACCGCTATCTGGAGTACTGGAACCTCGTGTTCGTGCAGTACGACATGGACGAGGCGGGTGGGCTGACGCCGCTGCCCAAGGGCAGCATCGACACCGGCATGGGGCTGGAGCGCATCGCCGGCGTCACGCAGGGCGTCACCAACGTGTTCGAGACCGACCTGTTCGCGCCGCTGGTCGCGAAGAGCGCGGAGCTGGCGGGCGTCGAGCCTGCCGCCTCGCCCGCCGTCACCCGCGCCCTGCGCACCATGGCCGAGCACGCCCGCGGCGCCGCCTTTCTCGTCATGGACGGCGTGCTGCCGGGCAACGACGGGCGCGACTACGTGCTGCGCCGCATCATCCGCCGCGCCGTTCAGCAGGCCGTGGCCATCGGCGTGGAGAAGCCGTTCCTGGCCACGCTGACGGACGTCGTCGTCGACCTCATGGGCGACGCCTATCCGGACCTCGTGGCCGCGCGGCTCGAGATACGGCGCGTGGTGGACGAAGAGGAGACGCGCTTCCGGCGCACGCTGGACCAGGGCATGGGGATCCTCGAGGAGGCCCTGCGGCGCGCGCGCGACGCGGGCACGGAGCTGCCGGCGGAAGTGGCCTTCGAGCTGCACGACACCTACGGCTTTCCCTTCGACCTCACGCGGGAGATCGCCGCCGAGCAGGAGATGACGGTCGACGAGGCGCGCTTCGCGCGCCTCATGGACGAGCAGCGCGCACGCGCCCGGGCCGCCCAGAAGGAGGGCGCGTTCGCGTCCGGGCCGGGAGAGGTCGAGGACTTCCAGCGGCGCACCACCGACGTCCGCGCCGACTTCGTCGGCTACGAGCGCCTCGAGGTGTTCACCGTCATCCGCGCTCTGGGGGAGCTGGAGGACGACCGCGTCGCCGTCAAGCTCGCGGAATCGCCTTTTTACGCCGAGGGCGGCGGCCAGGTGGCCGACGGCGGCTGGATCCACACCGACTCGGGCAAGCTCGAGGTCGAGAGCGTGGTGCGGTTCGAGAACGATCAGGTCATCGTGGCGCGTCCGGTGGAGGGCAAGGTCCAGGAGGGCGAGCGCGCCAAGGCCATGGTCAACGCCGTGCGGCGTCACCAGACGGCCTGCAACCACACGGCGACGCACCTGCTGCACAACGCCCTGCGCATCGTGCTCGGCGAGCCGGTGCGCCAGGCCGGCTCTCTGGTGAGCCCCGAGCGCCTGCGCTTCGACGTCTCGGTGCGCGAGGCGCCGACGACGGCGCAGCTGCGGCAGGTCGAGGACCTCGTCAACCGGCGCATCACCGAGAACCACGCCGTGCGCCCGTTCGTGACCACACGGGAGTACGCCGCCGAGATCGGCGCCATCGGCCAGTTCGAGGAGAAATACGGGGAGTTCGTGCGCGTGCTCGAGATCGACGACTTCAGCCGCGAGCTCTGCGGCGGCACGCACGTCTCGTCGACCTCGCAGATCGGTCTGTTCCGGATCACCTCGAGCCAGTCGGTCGGCGCCAACACGCGGCGCCTCGAGGCGATCACCTCGGCCGCCGCCATCGACCACTACCGCGGCCTCGAGGCCGAGTGGCACACGCTGGCCGCAGAGCTCAAGGTCCGTCCCGACCGCGTGGCGGCCACGGTGGAGAAGCTCGCCGCGCACGTCGCCGAGCTCGAGAAGAAGCTGAAGGCGGCGCAGAGCGGCGAGCGCCGCGACCTCGCCGCCGAGCTGCTCGCCGCCGCCACCGACGTGGGCGGCCTCGCCGTGGTCGCCGGCTCGCCGCAGGTGGAGACGGCCGACGAACTGCTCACCCTCGCGGACGAGGTGCGCGCGAGGCGCGCGGACTGCGTCGTGCTGCTGGCCGCCGACGTCGACGGCCGCGTGGCCGCCGTGGTCGCGGCGAGCGACGCGGCCGTCGGCCGCGGCATCAAAGCCGGCGACGTGATCAAGGCCATGCTGCCGGCCGTCGGCGGCAAGGGCGGCGGCAAGCCCACGCTGGCGCGCGGCGGCGGCCCCGGCGTCGCCGGCATCGGCGCCGCGCTCGAGGCCGGCGTCGTCGCCGTGCGGGACGTGCTCGGCGGCTGAGTGAAGGTCGTCGCGCTCGACCACGGCACGGTGCGCACCGGCGTCGCCGTGTGCGACGAGACCGGCACGCTGGCGCGACCGCTCACGGTGGTCGAACGCGTCGGTACCGACGCCGGGTTCGCGGCGCTTCTGGCGCTGCTCGAGGCCGAGCGCCCGGCACGCGTCGTGGTAGGCTTGCCGCTGTCCCTTGACGGCCGGGAGCATGATCAGGCGCGCCTCGCAAGGACCTTCGCGGCGCGCCTCGCGGCGGCCGTCGAAGTCCCCGTCGAGCTGTTCGACGAGCGGTACACGACCAAGCTCGCCGACCGGCGCGGAGGGGCCGCGGCGCGCGACGCGCGCGCCGCGGCGACCATGCTCGAGGACTACCTCAGGACGGTAGATGCGCAGGGAACCTGACGACGCCGGCGGCGTGCGACCGGCCACGAACGAGCGACCGCCCGGTCGCGGCTGGACCCGCTACGAGCCCAAAGCCGCGTCCGGCGGCGACGATCCCGAGTTCCTGCGCAGCCGGCGCGCGCCCTCGGGCGACGGCGGCAGGCGGCGGCGCGGCCGTTCCGTCGGGTACGTCCTGGTCGCGGCGCTGGCGCTCGTCATCGGCCTGGGCGTGGGCTACGCCCGCGCCTACTTCGCCGACGGTGAGGTCGGCGGCGCCGTGACCGTCGTGGTCGAGGAGGGCTCGAGCCTCGCGACCATCGCCGCCCAGCTCGAGGAGAAGGGCGTCGTCAAACACGCCCGCGCCTTCGTCATCCGTGCCGATGCGGACGGCTACGCGACGCGCTTCATGCCCGGCACCTACACGTTCCGCGTGAACGAACCGTACGACGCCCTGGTCGCCAAGCTGCTCAAGGGGGTCAAGCCGCCGACGATCAGGGTGTCCATCCCCGAGGGGACCACGATCAAGCAGGCCGCCGAGATCGTCGCCGGCGAGGTCGCGGGGATCTCCGCCGCGGCGTACGTGAAGGCCGCGCGCGACGACCCGCCGCCGTTCTCGCTGCAGGGGTACGAGAAGGGCACGACGCTCGAGGGGATGCTGTTCCCGGCCACCTATGAGGTGGCGCCGAGGGCGAAGGCCCGCACGGTGGTGCGCGACCAGCTGGAAGCGTTCGAACGGAGCTTCTCCAAGGTGGACATGTCGCGCGCCGCGAAGGCCAACCTCACCGAGTACGACGTCGTCATCATCGCCTCGATGATCGACAGGGAGGCGCAGGTGGCGGCCGAGCGGCCGGTGGTCGCGGCGGTCATCTGGAACCGGCTGCGCGAGGACATGCTGCTGCAGATCGACGCCACCATCCAGTACGCGCTCGGCGAGACCAAGCCCATGCTCACCTACGACGACCTGGAGATCGACTCGCCCTACAACACCTACAAGCGCGCCGGGCTGCCGCCGACGCCCATCTCCAACCCGGGGCTGGCGGCGCTCGAGGCAGCCGCCGACCCGTCGGCGGACAAGTACCTCTACTACGTGGCGCGCAACGACGGCACGGGGCGCCACTACTTCTCCACGACCTACGAGCAGTTCCTCAGCGACAAGGCCAAGGCCCAGGCCAACGGCGAGTAGGCGACGGACGGCGTGTGGCCGGGGTCTCGCCCGGCGGGCAGGAGCGCGGCGGCGCGCGGCCAATGTAGGAGTACCCGGCGCGGTCGCGCGCCCGGCCAAGGGGGCCAACCACGGTCAGCGGCAGCACACACGTCATCGGCATCATCGGCGACCCCGTCGCGCATTCGCTCTCGCCGCGGCTGCACAACGCGGCGTTCGCGGCGCTCGGGCTGGACTACGTCTACGTGCCGCTGCCGGTACGGGCGGCCGACGTGGGCGCCGCGGTGCGGGGCCTTGCGGCCCTGGGCTTCCGCGGCGCCAACGTCACTATCCCGCACAAGGGCGCCGTGATCCCCTTTCTGGACGACGTCTCCGACGACGCGCGCCTGGCCGGCGCGGTCAACACCATCGTCGTGGACGACGACGCCCTCCATGGTCACAACACCGACGTGGAGGGCGTGCGCGGCGCGCTCGTCGACGCCGCCGGCGAGGCGGCGCGCGGCGCGCCGGCCCTGATCCTCGGCGCCGGCGGCGCCGCCCGGGCCGCGGCGCTCGCGCTGGCGCGCCTGGGCTGCGACCTCACCATCGTGAACCGGACGCCGGCCGCGGCGCAGCGCCTCACGGCGCTGATCGCGGCCGGCGTCCCCGGCGTATCGTGTGACTGGCTGCCGTTGTCAGGATTGACGGCCGGGGAGGTCGCGCGTCAGCGGGTGGTCGTCAACGCGACTTCCCTGGGCATGGACGGCGAGGGTAAAGTCCCCGCCCTCCTCGCCGATAACGTAACGGCGGGACAAATCGTCTTCGATGCGGTATACGCTTCCGCGCCGACCGGTTTTCTCGTGGCGGCGCGGTCCCGCGGAGCGACCGTCGTCGACGGCCGCAGCATGTTGGTCCGGCAGGCGGCCGTGGCGTTCAGCCTGTGGACCGGCGTGCCGGCGCCCCTGGAAGTGATGAACGATGCCGTCCAAGCATAGCGCGAGCAGCGGAAAGACGAGACGCAAGCCGGCCGGCGGACGCGGAGGAGACGACCTGGAACCGATCATGGATCCTGAGGTGCCCTACGAGGCGGACGAGCCGTCGGCGCGTCCTTCTTCGGTGGCGCGCGCGGTGGACGAGCTCCTCAGTGAGGACTTCGAGCTCGACGCCGACGCCGAGGACGACGACTTCCGCTTCGACCGCGGGGAGCCGCGGGCCACGCCGGCTGCAGCTGCCGAGGAGCCGGCCTTCGAGATCGACGCCGAGAGCGCCGAGCCGCCGATC
>CAZJGT010000062.1:0-3218 GCA_964545565.1 uncultured Thermoleophilia bacterium | reverse complement strand
CCTCAAAGACATGGGCCTCGTCACCGACGAGCAGCTCACGGCCGCACTGGAGCGCCACCAGGAGACGCGCAAGCGTCTCGGCCAGGTGCTGCTCGACGAGGGCACCGTCACGCAGCTCGACCTGACCAAGGCGCTGGCGCAGAAGTTCGGCGTCAGCTTCCTCGACCTCACCGAGACCCGCTTCGACAGCGCGGCGACCGCCTACATCGACGAGAAGCTGGCGCGGCGCTACGGCGCCGTGCCGGTGCGCTTCCTCGACGAGAACACGCTGCTGGTGGCCATGATCGACCCGCAGAACCTGCCGGCGCAGGAGGACCTCGCCATCATCACCGGCTTCCCGATCCAGCCGGCGATCGCCAGCGAGGAGGACGTCTTCGGGGCCATCGCCAGGATCTACCGCGAGCGGGCGGAGGTCGGTCAGACCGAGGACGGCGTGGAGGCCGAGGAGTCCGTCACCGACATCCGCGACGCCACCGAAGAGGCGCCGATCATCAAGCTCGTCAACTCCGTGATCGCCCAGTCGGTGGACGACGCCGCCTCGGACATCCACTTCGAGCCGCAGGCCAAGGACCTCGTCGTGCGCTTCCGCATCGACGGTGTGCTGCACGAGATCATGTCCATCCCGCGGCGCATGCAGTCCGGCGTGCTCAGCCGGCTCAAGATCATGGCCGACCTCGACATCGCCGAGCGCCGCGTGCCGCAGGACGGGCGCATCGGCCTCATGGTCGGCGGCAAGCCCATCGACATGCGCGTCGCGACGCTGCCCACGGTGTACGGCGAGAAGGTCGTCATGCGCCTGCTCGACAAGTCCAACGTGATGCTGGACCTCGAGCAGCTCGGCTTCGCCGAGAAGGCGCTCAAGCGCTTCCGCAAGTCGTTCACCAAGCCCTACGGCGCCATCCTCGTCACCGGCCCGACCGGGTCCGGCAAGTCGACCACGCTGTACGCGGCGCTCAACATCCTGAACAACCCGGAGAAGAACATCATCACCGTCGAGGACCCGGTGGAGTACCGCCTCACCGGCATCAACCAGGTGCAGGTCAACACGCGCGCCGGGATGACGTTCGCGGCGGCGCTGCGCTCCATCCTGCGCTGCGACCCCGACATCGTGATGGTCGGCGAGATCCGCGACCGCGAGACGGCGCTGATCGCCATCGAGTCGGCGCTCACCGGGCACCTCGTGCTCAGCACCCTGCACACCAACGACGCCCCGGGTGCGCTCTCGCGGCTCACGGAGATGGGCATCGAGCCGTTCCTGACCTCCTCGGCGGTGGACGCCGTGCTGGCGCAGCGCCTGGCACGGCGCCTGTGCTCGCAATGCAAGGAGCCCTACACGGCGACCCGGGAGATGCTGCGCAAGAACGACTTCCCGCCCGAGGTTTGTGACCGGGATGACGTGGTTCTGCATCGTGCCAAAGGCTGCTCGAGGTGCAACAATACCGGCTACAAGGGGCGGCTCGGGCTCTACGAGGTGATGATCGTCAGCGAGGCGATCCGCCGCCTCACCGTGGAGCGCAAGAGCGCCGACGAGATCGGCCGTGTGGCCGCCGCGGAGGGCATGAAGTCGCTCCGCGAAGACGGCATCGACAAGGTACTGCAGGGCATGACCTCCGTGGAGGAGATCGCCCGCGTGATCGTGTGATCCGGCAATCTGTGGCGAGGAAGTGAACATGGATCTGGTCGACGTCCTACTCGAAGTCCTGGAGCGAGACGCCAGCGACCTGCACCTCACGGTGGGGTCGCCGCCGATCGTGCGCATCAACGGCCAGCTTGAGCGCATGGACTACCCGCGCCTCAGCGCCAACGACACGCGGGAGCTGATCTACTCGATCCTCTCGCAGGACCAGCGGCAACGCCTGGAGAACGAATGGGAGATCGACTTCTCCTACTCGGTGCCCGGCCGGGCGCGGTTCCGCGTCAACGCCTACTTCCAGCGCAACAGCCTGGGCGCCGCCTTCCGCCTCATCCCCATCTCCATCAAGCGGCTCGAGGACCTCGGGCTGCCGCCGGCGCTGCACGACCTGACGCGCAAGCCGCGCGGCTTCGTCATCGTCACCGGCCCCACGGGCTCCGGCAAGAGCACCACGCTGGCGGCGATGATCGACGAGATCAACGAGAGCCGCGACGAGCACATCATGACCATCGAGGACCCCATCGAGTTCCTGCACCGGCACAAGAAGTGCATGGTCAACCAGCGCGAGGTGGGCGCCGACACCAAGAGCTTCAACCGCGCCCTCAAGAGCGTGCTGCGCCAGGACCCGGACATCATCCTCGTCGGCGAGATGCGCGACACCGAGACCATGGCCACGGCGCTGACCGCCGCTGAGACCGGCCACCTCGTGTTCGCGACGCTACACACCCAGGACGCGCCGCAGACCATCGACCGCATCATCGACGTGTTCCCGCCGCACCAGCAGGAGCAGGTGCGGGTGCAGCTCTCGACCACGCTGATGGGCGTCTGCACGCAGCAGCTGCTGCCCACGCGCGACGGCCGCGGCCGCTGCGTGGCCTGTGAGCTGCTGGTGCCCACGCCGGCGGTGCGCAACCTCATCCGCGAGGGCAAGACCCACCAGATCTACTCGACCATGCAGACCGGCACCGCGTTCGGCATGCAGACCATGGACGCGTCGCTGGCCGACCTCGTGCGCCGCGGCATCATCACGCGCGAGCTGGCCAAGAACCGCTCGAGCACACCCAACGAGTTCGAGCGCCTGCTGGGCCAGCCGGCCGCCGCGGCCGCCGGTCGCTGAGAAGCTGCAGGAATCGTCGCCACGGCCGATAAGACTCATGAGACGACGGCGTAGGAGAGGCAATGACGAACTTCGCGTATAAGGCGCTCGACGGGCGCGGCACGCAGGCCGCCGGCGAGATCGAGGGCGAGAGCAAGGCCGCCGTCGCCGCCGCCCTGCGCAGCCGCGGCCTCACCGTGCTCGACCTCAACGAGGTCAAGCAGGGGCTCGGCCAGATCCAGATCGGCGGCCGCATCAAGCCCAAGGACCTCACCGTGTTCTCGCGCCAGTTCGCGACCATGGTGAACTCGGGGCTCTCCATGCTGCGCTGCCTGTACGTGCTCGAGGAGCAGACGCCCAACAAGAGGCTGGCGGTCGTGGTGGGCGCCATCCGCGCCGACGTGGAGGCGGGCATCAGCCTCTCGGACGCGCTCGAGAAGCACCCCAAGGTGTTCAGCCGGCTCTACGTGAGCATGGTCCGCGCCGGCG
>CAZJGT010000061.1:11103-12302 GCA_964545565.1 uncultured Thermoleophilia bacterium | reverse complement strand
GCGGCCTTGTCGCCCATGAGGCCGATGCTCTCCGGCGACGGCCCGATGAACTTGACGCCCTGGTCGCGGCAGAGCCGGCTGAACTCCGCGCGCTCGGCGAGGAATCCGTACCCGGGGTGGATGGCCTCGGCGCCGTTCTGCAGCGCCGCCTGGATGAGCGCCGGCATGACGAGGTAGCTCTGGGCGGCGGGCGGCGGCCCGATGCAGACGGCCTCATCGGCGTAGCGGACGTGCAGGCAATCGGCGTCGGCCTCGCTGTAGACGGCGACCGTGCCGACGCCCAGCTCGCGACAGGCGCGGATGATGCGGACGGCGATCTCGCCGCGATTGGCGATCAGGACCTTGCTGAACACGGGCGCTCCTTGCTCTTTTGTCGCCGGAGTATAGCCGACGCGGGTGTTTCACATCCTGGCAACACTTTGGACCGCGAGCGGCTCATGACTCCCACCCCGGTGCCGATATGCTCCATAAGACCGGGCAGGACTACTCACCGGGCTTCGGCTCGGCATCTCATCCTCTCTCTCAGCCGGGCCGGTCTCCTTCATAAGACACACGGACAGCCCGCATCCGCGTGAAGGCCCCCGCCGGCCCGGCACTTTTCTCTTTCGCACGTCGTCCACCTCGCGCCGTCCCCGGGATGCTCCCGCCGGCCTTGCGATGAGCTAGACTGTCGGCACGTTCCTGCGGGAGGTCCGTGTGCCCAGCGCGCCCAAGAAGAGCCTGGCGATCATCGACGACGACACCGAGCTCCTGAGCGAGCTCACCGAGTCGCTCGGGGCGACGTACGGCGTCACCACGAGCCTCGGCGACCCCGGCACCATGCGCCTCCTGCACGACCACCCGCCGTCGGCGGTGGTCCTCGACCTCGACCTGCAGACGTTCGACGCTTTCGAGCTGCTGCGTCTGATCGCGGATGACCCCGGCCTGCACGGCGTACCCGTGCTCGTCCTCGCCTCCGACGGCGACTTCGTGACCTTCGAGCACGCCCATCGTGCGGGCGCCGCCGAGTTCATGACCAAGCCGTTCTCGCCGGAGGAGCTCCGCCGCCGGCTCGACGCGCTCACCGCCAACGGCCGCGTGCGCCGCGCCGCCGGACGTCTCAAGCTCGGCGCCATGCTGGTCGCCAGCGGCCTGGTCACGCAGGATCAACTCGACGGCGCCCTCGCGCGCCAGCACGACGACGGCGGGCGCCTCGGCGA
>CAZJGT010000061.1:0-11003 GCA_964545565.1 uncultured Thermoleophilia bacterium | reverse complement strand
CGACGAGCAGGACATCGTCGCCGCGGTGGCGGGCCAGATGCACCTCGGTGTGGTCGACCTCGCACAGACCACGCCGCAGCCGGCCGCCCTGGGCCTGCTGCCGCGCGACTTCATCGTCCGCCGGCGGCTCATACCGCTGAGCCTCGACGACAAGGGCAGCCTCAAGCTGGCGATGACCAATCCACTGGATGTGATCTCCATCGACGAGGTCGGCATGCGCACCAAGAAACGCGTGGTGCCGGTCATCTGCACCGAGTCCGGCTTCGACGAGGCGGTGGCCATCTACTTCAGCTCGCGCGGCAAGCTCAAGGACGCGCGCGAGGTCGAGGAACCCGCGACGGCGCCCGCCGACATCGACGCCGACATCATCGAGATCGTCGACGCGCTGCTCACCGACGCCGCCAGCATGGACGCATCGGACATCCACCTGGAGCCGGGCGAGGACTCGCTCGGCGTACGCTGCCGCATCGACGGCGTGCTCCACGAGATGCGCGAGTTCCCCAAGGAGCTGCAGGCCGGCATCACCAGCCGTCTCAAGATCATGGGCAACCTCGACATCGCCGAGCGGCGGCTCCCGCAGGACGGGCGCACCAGTTTCGAGCTCTCGAGCGGTGAGGCCGTCGACCTGCGTCTGGCCTCCATCCCCAGCATGTACGGCGAGAACCTCACCATCCGCATCCTCGAGGTCGCACCCCTGCCTCCCACGCTGGCCTCGCTCGGCCTCGTCGGCGACAACCTCGCCCGCTACGAGGCCGCACTCAAGGCTCCCGAGGGCGGCATCGTCATCGTCGGCCCCACGGGGTCGGGCAAGTCGACCACGCTGTACACCACCCTCGAGCTCATCAAGACGCCGGAGCGCAAGGTCTACACGGTCGAGGATCCCATCGAGCGCAAGATCGAAGGCATCATCCAGAGCGAAGTCAAGCCGGTCATCGGCCTCACCTTCGCACAGGCGTTGCGCTCGCTCGTACGCGCCGACCCGGACGTCATCATGGTGGGTGAGATCCGCGACCTGGAGACCGCCAAGATGGCGGCGGATTCCGCGATCACCGGCCACCAGGTCTTCAGCACGCTGCACACCAACGACGCCTCGGCCGCGGTCAACCGGCTCGTCGAGATGGGCGTGCCCCGCTACCTGGTGGCGGCCGCCTGGCGCTGCTTCGTCGCCCAGCGGCTGGTGCGCCGGTTGTGCCCGCACTGCCGCGTCGAGACGTCGATGACGGAGGCGCGATGGCTGGAGCTCGGGCTGGGCCCGGCCCCCAGGAAGCGTTTCAGCATCTGGGAGCCGGCCGGCTGCACCAAGTGCTTCGGAACCGGCTACCGCGGCCGGCTCGGCCTGTACGAGGTGCTGGTCGTCGACGACGAGCTGCGCGACATGATCGCCACCGGCGGCAGCGTGCTCGAGATCCAGCGCATGGCGCGCGCCAAGGGCGTCACCTCTCTGCGCGAGGACGGCATCGGCAAGGTCCTCGCGGGCAGCACGAGCTACCTCGAGCTCCTGCGCGTCACCATCTGAGCGTCGCCAGCGAGGGCGACGCAGGGGCGGCGCGGCTAGACGCCTGTTCCATGCCACCCCCCGACCGCTCGCCGATATCATGGCCAGGAGGCCGGAAGTGCTCGGAGAGAGGACCTTCAGTCGACCTTGACCCTGGCCGGCGGCGCGAAGCGGGGGCTCGCACCGCCGGCCGTTTCACGTACGCTCTCGCGTCACGGCGGGCGCAGCTCAGGCGGGCCGATGGTCGAGCACGCGTCTCGCTTTGCCCTCGGTACGCTCGAGAGAGCCCGGTTCGACCAGCTTGACCTTGGGGCGGACGAGCAGCGCCGAGCGAAGCTCTTCGGTCACTCGGCGCTCGAACGCGCTCAGGTCGTCCATCCAGCCGTTGAACAGCGTGTCCGTGACCTCGACGTGCACCTCGAAGGTATCGAGTGACCCTCTGCGCCCGAGCACGATCTGGTAGAACGGCTCGATGCCGTCGATGGCGAAGAGCACGCTCTCCACGGCAGAGGGGAAGATGTTGACGCCGCTGATGATGAACATGTCGTCGGTGCGTCCCACGACCTTGCCCATGCGCGCCAACGTGCGCCCGCAGGCGCAGCGCTCGTGCGTGAGCGTCGAGAGGTCGCGGGTGCGGTAGCGCAGCACCGGCGAGCACTCGCGCGTGATCGCGCTGAAGACGAGTTCGCCCACCTCGCCGTCCGCCACCGGCTCACCGGTGGCCGGATCGAGGCATTCGACGATGAAGTGGTCCTCGGCGACGTGCATGCCGGCGCGGCACTCGCACTCGCCGGCGACGCCCGGACCGATCACCTCGGTGAGGCCGTAGTTGTCGGTGGCCGTGATCGGCAGGCGGCTCTCGATGCGCGTGCGCATCTCCTCGGTGCACGCCTCGGCGCCGAAGAGCCCGAGACGAAGACGCAGGTCCTCCGGAGCCACGTCGCGCTTCTGGAGTACCTCGCCGAGGTAGAGCGCGTAGGAGGGCGTCGCGATCAGCACGGTGGTGCCGAAGTCGCGCATGAACTGAAGCTGGCGGACGGTGTTGCCGGCGCTGGTGGGCAGCACGCCGGCGCCCGCACGCTGCAGCCCGTAATGCAGCCCGAAGCCGCCGGTGAACAGACCGTAGCCGAAGGACACCTGGGCGACGTCGTCCCGGCCCACCCCGGCGGCCACCGCGACGCGACACACCAGCTCGGCCCAGGTCTCGAGATCCGGCCTCGTGAACCCACCGACGACCGGTCTGCCCGTGGTCCCCGAGGAAGAGTGGATCTCGACGACCTCCTTCATGGGCACGGCGAACAGCCCGCAGGGGTAGTTGTCGCGGAAGTCGTTCTTCTCGGTGAACGGCAGGCGCCGCAGGTCGTCGAGACTGGTGAGGTCGCCGGGCTCGAACCCGACGTCGCCCAGCCGCGCGCGGTAGAACGGCACACGCCCGTAGACGCGGGCGAGCATGTCGCCGAGACGACGCAGTTGCAGCTCCTCGAGCCGCTCCCGGTCGATGGTCTCGTGCTTCGCGTCCCAGATCGTCATGGTGTGAGCCTCCTCGCCGCTACGTGCCGCGGGCAATCATATCGGGATGCCGAGGGGACGTGCGGCCCCCCATACCCATGGGGGTATCATCGTTTCGCCACGGGAACAGTAACGGAGGACACCACGACACGATGCGCCACCGGAGCGGACAGCCGATGAGCGGGAACGACGCCACGATAGAGCTACCGATCACGGGCATGACCTGCGCCAGTTGCGTGGCACGGACTGAGCGCGCCCTCGGCAAGGTCCAGGGAGTCGACGACGCGGCGGTCAACCTCGCCACGGAGAAGGCCACGGTCACCTTCGACGCCGACAGCGTCTCGACGGGCGACCTCGTCGCCGCCGTCGAGGGAGCGGGTTACGGCGTCGTGACCGCGGAGGAGACCCTGCCGATCATCGGTATGACCTGCGCCAGTTGCGTCAGCCGGGTGGAGAAGGCCCTGCGCACGCCACCCGGCGTGCTCAGGGCCGACGTCAATCTGGCGACGGAGAAGGCGACCGTCTCGTACATCCCCGGCCAGGCGACGTACGAGGACCTGGTCGAGGCGGTCCGCGGCGCCGGCTACGACGTCGTTGAGCCGGCGCCGGGCACAGGCGCGGAGAGCACGGAGGCCGCGGCCGACGCCGAAGAGGCGGCTCGCGCGGCGGCATATCACCGGCTCAAGCTCAAGGTCATCGTCGGCTTCGTTCTCAGCATCGTCATCTTCGCCGGCACCATGCAGCCGCACTGGTTCACCTTCCTGCCCTCATGGCTGCACAACGGCTACGTGCTCTGGGCGCTGGCCAGCATCGTCCAGTTCTGGGTCGGGCGGCAGTTCTACACCACCGCCTGGTCGGCGTTGAAGCACGGCACCACCACCATGAACACGCTGGTGGCGATGGGTTCTTCGGCGGCTTACCTCTACAGCGTGCTCGGCGTCCTCTTCCCCGCCTTCTTCGCGCACCAGGGTCTCGGCGAGCCGATGTACTTCGACTCCGCGGCGTTCATCATCACGCTCATCCTGTTCGGGCGCCTGCTCGAGGCGCGCGCCAAGGGCCAGACCGGAGCCGCCATCAAGGCGCTCATCGGCCTGCAGCCCAAGACGGCGCGCGTCGTGCGCAGCGGCGTCGAGGCCGACGTGCCCGTCGCCCAGGTCCTCGTCGGCGATCTCGTCGTCGTGCGACCCGGCGAGAAGGTCCCGGTCGACGGCGTCGTCGAGACCGGCGCCTCCGCGGTCGACGAATCCATGCTCACCGGCGAGCCCGTGCCGGTCGGCAAATCTCCCGGCGACGAGGTCGTCGGCGCCAGCATGAACACGACCGGCTCGTTCACGTTCCGGGCCACCAAGGTCGGCGCCGAGACGGCGCTGGCGCAGATCGTCCGCCTCGTCGAGCGGGCGCAGGGCTCCAAGCCGCCCATCGCCCGACTTGCCGACGTCATCGCCGCGTGGTTCGTGCCGGCCGTGATCGTCATCGCCACGATCACGCTCATCGTCTGGCTCCTGCTCGGACCGTCTCCCTCGCTCAACTACGCCCTGCTCAACTTCGTCGCCGTCCTCGTGATCGCATGTCCCTGCGCGCTCGGGCTCGCCACCCCCACGGCCATCATGGTCGGCACCGGCAAGGGCGCCGAGAACGGCGTCCTCATCCGGGACGGCGCCGCGCTCGAGACCGCCCACAAGCTGCAGGCGGTGGTCCTCGACAAGACCGGGACCCTCACCGAGGGCAAGCCGCGGGTCACCGACATCGTGCTCTTCGACCCGGGCCGCGGGTCGAACGGCGACGGGAACCGGGACCTCGACGAAGACGGCCTCCTGCGCCTGGTCGCCGCGGCCGAGCGCGGCAGCGAGCATCCGCTGGCGGCGGCCGTCCTCGCGGCCGCCGACGAGCGCGGGCTCGACGTCCCGGCGGCGAGCAGCTTTGAGGCCGTCGCCGGCCACGGGATCCGCGCCGAGGTGGACGGCCACACCGTCGTGGCCGGCAACGAGCGCCTGGTCGGCGGGGCCGGCGAACGTGCGACCGGACTCGCCGCCGAGGGCAAGACCGTCGTCACCGTGGTCGTGGACGGCGAGCCGGCGGGAGCCGTCGCCATCGCCGACACCGTGAAACCAGGTTCCGCGGCGGCCGTGGCCCGTCTGCGTCGACTCGGCCTGGAGCTCGTCATGCTCACCGGCGACAACGCGGCCACTGCCCGGGCGATCGCCGCGCAGGTCGGCATCGACCGCATCGCGGCGGACGTGCTGCCGGAGGACAAGGCGGCTGAGGTCGCAGCGCTGCAACGCGGCGGGCGCCGCGTGGCCATGGTGGGCGACGGCATCAATGACGCTCCCGCCCTCGCGCAGGCGGACGTGGGCATCGCCATCGGCACCGGGACGGACGTGGCCATGGAGGCGAGCGATGTCACGCTCATGTCGGGAGACGTCGGCGGTGTGGCGACGGCGGTGGAGCTCTCGCGCGCGACGATCCGCACCGTGCGGCAGAACCTCTTCTGGGCGTTCGCCTACAACGTCGCGCTCATCCCTCTGGCGGCCGGGGTGTTCTATCCTGCCTTCGGGATCCTGCTCAACCCGATCTGGGCTGCGGCGGCCATGGGGCTGAGCAGCGTCACCGTGGTGACCAACAGCCTGCGGCTGCGCCGGTTCACGGCGAGCTGAGACCGCCGAAGAGGGCCCGTACGCGAAGAGAGGGGCGATCCGCATGCTCGCGATCCGCCCCTCTCCCGGGTGGAGATGACGCTATGTCAGGCGATCGGTCCATCGTCCGCCTGGGTCACTTGCGGCGCTTGCCCGAGCGATCCTCGCTCTTCACGCGCCGTGTCCTGTTGAAATGCACGGGGCCCATGGTCTCACCTCCTCGTCTTCTCGATCGGTGACTGGGTATTGCCGTTACCATATCAAAATAAACCTCTCTTGTGAAATGATGCACTTGCCCCCCGCGCCTCGTCGAGCCTCAGAGGTGTCCAGAACGGATAAGCGGGACGGTGGATATCCTTCGCCCGTCCAGTGTCCGGCGCCGCGTGTCGATGCGAGGATGGGAGCGGCGGAGCCCGCGGGTCTCCCGCACGGCCGTCCGTCCCGGAGCAAGGATCAGACGAGGTCACCATGCTGCGCGTTCTCGACCGGCACGCCATCGGCCAGCTCCTCCGCACCAAGGCGGTCGACGCCTGGGGCGTAGCCCGCAGCGACCCCCGGTGGCCGCCGCCGGCGCCGCAGCCCACGGCGATCTCCATCCTCATGCGCATCGACCCGGTGGTCGTCCGCGGTCTGGTCCACGGTCCCACGCTCGACTACCAGCAGGAGTACAGGCGTTTGAACAGCGCCCTGGACGACGCCACCGGCACCCTCGTCGAGATCCTGCGCGCCCGGGGACACGGGGCCGAGCGCGTCTCCGCCACCGCTGAGTCCGACGATGATCGGCCGTTCCCGCACAAGACGGCGGCCACCTCCGCCGGCCTCGGCTGGATCGGCAAGACGGCGCTGTTCGTCTCACCGCAGTTCGGTCCGGCCGTCCGGCTGGCGACCGTGTTCACCGATCTCGAGCTTGCCGCCGGCGAGCCTGTGGTCGAGAGCCGCTGCGGCTCGTGCCGAGCCTGCGTCGACGCCTGCCCCGCCGGGTGCGGCCGCGACGTGCTCTGGCGGCCGGGCATGGCGCGCGAGCAGCTCTTCGACGCCTCCGCCTGCCGCCGGCACATGGCGCGACTCACGACCGTCGAAGCCGAGATCTGCGGCATCTGCATCGCGGCCTGCCCGTACACACGGCGGCACTGAGCGGTCTTGTACGGCCACGCACGCCGTGCTACTCTCTCCCCGCCTTATTGAAAGCGGTTTTCAGTTTCAGAAAGGACGTCGCCCTGAGCTTCGATTCCGCGCACGTCACCGCCGAACTGGCGGCCCGAGGCCTTCGCCTGACGCGGCAGCGGCGAGCGGTGCTCGATGCCATCGCCGCCACTCCCTCGAGCCTGAGCGCGCTCCAGGTCTTCGACGCGGCCCGGGAGCGCTGCCCGGAACTCGGCCTGACCACCGTGTACCGGACACTCGATCTTCTGGCCGAGATCGGCGCCCTGCGCCGCGTGCACGGGCCCGAGCGCTGTGAGGGCTTCGTGCCCGCGAACGCGGCGCACGGGCACACGGTGGTCTGCAGCGCCTGCGGCCGCGTGACCGAGTTCACCGCCTGCGACATGCACGACGTCGTAGACGCCGCGGGGCGCGAGACCGGCTACCGGATCACCGGCCACTTCCTGCAGCTCAGCGGGCTGTGCTCCAGCTGCCGTCCCGCGCCAGACGCCGCGACGGACGAGGGGACGGCGTGAAGCGCCGCGGTCCGCTGCTTCTTCTGGTGGCCGCGCTGCTCCTCGGCGCCGCCGCGCTTGCGGTGGGCTGCGGAACCGCCGCCACCACCGCCGACGGCGGCGCCCTCGAGGTCGTCGCCTCCACCAGCTTCCTGGCCGACCTCGCCCAGAACGTGGCCGGCGACCGCTTCACGGTGCGCTCGCTGGTGCCGCTCGAGACGGATCCGCACTCGTTCGATCCGACGCCGTCAGACCTGGGCGCGGTCGCGGCCGCCGACCTCGTCATCGTCAACGGCGCCGGCCTCGAAGGGCCGTTGCTCCGGACCATGCAGAACGCCGGCGGCGACGCCACCGTGGTCGACGCCTCGTCAGGCCTCGAGAGTCGGCGCCCACAGCCCGGCGAGCCGGCGCTCGACGACGCGGAGGCGGATCCGCACTTCTGGCTCGACCCCACGCTCGCGACGTCGTACGTGACGACCATCCGCGATGCGTTCACCGTTGCCGACCCCGCGGGGGCGGCCGAGTACACGGCCAACGCGGCCGCCTACGCGCAGCGGCTCGACGAGCTCGATGCGTGGATCCGGACGCAGGTGGCGCGGATCCCGCCCGCCGACCGCAAGCTGGTCATGAACCATGCGAGCCACGGTTACTTCGCCGACCGGTACGGCCTCGAGGTCGTCGGTACCGTCATCCCCGGCGTGGGAGCCGGCGCGGCGCCGACGGCCAGACAGCTCGCCGAGCTCACGGCCACCATCCGGTCGACGGGGGCCAAGGCGATCTTCGTGGAGATCGACGAGAACCCGGAGCTCGCCCGGCAGATCGCCGCCGAGACGGGGGTGGCCGTGGTCACCGATCTGCTCGACCACTCGCTCACCGAGCCCGGCGGCGTGGCCCCCTCCTACATCGACATGATGAAGTACGACACGCGACGCATCGTGGAGGCGCTCCAGTGACGAGCGACGCCGCGGCCGCCCTGGCGCTGGAGAACGTGACCGTTGCCTACGCCGGCCGCGCCGCCCTCGACGATGTGACCATGCGCGTCCCGCACGGCGCCCAGGTGGCGATCGTCGGGCCCAACGGCGCCGGCAAGTCGACGCTCTTCAAGGCGCTCGTGGGCCTCCTCGCCGTACGCGCCGGGAGCGTGCGCATGCATGGCCGCGCGCCCGGCGCGCAAACGGACCCTATCGCCTACGTGCCTCAGCGCGAGGAGATCGACTGGGGCTTCCCCGTCACCGTGCACGACGTCGTCATGATGGGCCGCTACGGACGCCTGGGCTGGCTCCGCCGGCCGGGCGCCGCCGACCGCGAGGTGGTGGCGCGCGCGCTCGCCGAGCTCGGCATCACCGAGCTCGAGAAGCGCGCCATCGGCGAGCTCTCCGGCGGCCAGCAGCAGCGCGTGTTCCTCGCCCGGGCGCTCGCCCAGGAGCCGCACGTGCTCCTCCTGGACGAGCCGTTCACCGGCGTCGACGTGAGCGCCCGCGAGAGCCTGCTCGCGCTGCTCGCGCGGCTGCGCGAGCGCAGCATCACCGTGCTCGTGAGCACGCACGACATGCAGACGGCGGCGCGGCGCTTCGAGCTCGTCGCCCTCCTCAACCGCCGGCTGATCGCCTTCGGCTCGCCGGCCACCGTGTTCACGCCAGAGCATCTCACCGAGGCCTTCGGCGGCCAGGCGCTGTTCCTCGACGGCATGGTCGTGATCGACCAGTGCTGCCCCGGCCACGTGGGCGACGGCGAGCAGCACCGGCACAGTCACGAGCCCCATGCGGAGCCGCGATGAGCGCCTGGCTCACCGACCCCTTCGCGCTCGCGTTCATGCAGCGCGCCCTCGTCGCGTCGCTCATCGTCGGGGTCCTCTGCTCGGTGATGGGCGCCTTCGTCGTGCTGCGCGCCATGGCCTTTCTCGGCGACGCGCTCGCCCACGCGATCCTGCCCGGCGTCGCCATCGCCTATCTCGTCGGGGCCGACCTGCTTCTCGGCGCCCTCGTCGCCGCGGTCATCGTGGCCGTCGGCATCGGTGTCTTCTCCCGCCGCGGCGGGGTCAAGGAGGACACGGCCATCGGCATCCTCTTCGCCGCCGCGCTCGCCCTCGGCGTCGTCCTGATGAGCACCGTGCGCTCCTACGCGACCGATCTCACGCACATCCTCTTCGGTAACGTGCTCGGGGTCACGAGTTCCTATCTCTGGATCATCGCCATCCTCGCCGCGGTCGTGCTGCTCGTGCTCGTGCTCTTCTACAAGGAGTTCCAGCTGGCCGCGTTCGACCCCATCCTCGCCCACATGCTGGGCAAGCGGCCCGAGGCGCTGCGGTTCGCGATGCTGATCCTGCTGGCGCTCACGATCGTGGTCAGCCTGCAGACCGTGGGCGTCGGACTGGTCGCCGCCATGCTGGTGACCCCGGCGGCGACCGCGTACCTGCTCACACGGCGGCTTGCGGCGATGATGGCGGTGTCCGCCGTGATCGGCGCCGCCTCGAGCGTCGCCGGGTTGTACGCGAGCTACTACCTCGACGTCGCGTCGGGGGCGGCGGTCGTGCTCATCGCCACCGCCGCCTTTCTGCTCGCCTTCGTCTTCGCGCCACGGCGCGGGCTCGTCGCCCGCCGCGTGGCGCGACGCGCGGCGTAAGGGCGCGCCGGCAGCGGACCGCGACCGCGAGTCCCGCCGCGCCCGCCGCCGTTTGGCCGTCAGCCCCTGTGTGCAATAGTCCTCTCAGGGATCTCAAACGAGGAGGACACGCCATGCCGACCACGCTCGTCCTGGGCTACGACGGTTCGGACTGCGCCAAGAAGGCGCTCTCGCAGACGGTGGAGCTCGCGAAGCGGATCGACGACGCCGAGGTGTTCGTCGTCCACGCCTTCGAGTTCTCGATCGGCTACGTCCCCATGGGCATGACCGACTCGCCGCTGCTGATCAGCGCGGAGTACGACCAGCACGTGGGCATGGTGCGCGCGTTCGGGGAGCAACAGGTCGCCGAAGCGGTGCGGCAACTCGAGGCGGCCGGCGTGCGCGCCGCCGGGGCGGCGGCCGAAGGCAAGGCCGTGGACGCTCTTCTGGAGGCGGCGCGCGAGAAGTCGGCCGCGGCCATCGTCGTCGGCAGCCACGGCGAGGGCGCCGTATCGGCCGCGTTCCTCGGCTCCACGGCGCTCAAGCTGCTGCACCACAGCGACATCCCCGTGCTCGTGGTGCCGCGGCACGAGAAGGAGTAGGGCCGCCTCAGCGCCGCTGCGGCTGCCCTGGCGTGGGGTTGGGCTGCGGTGGCTTCACGGGGACCGGCGTGGTGCCGGCGAGGTCGCCGATGATGTTGACCAGGCTGCCGTCGGCCGGCACGACGATCTTGGCGTTCTGCCAGAACGCCTTCTCGACCGTCTCGAGCTTGCGCAGCACCTGAGCGTTGCCGACGAAGTACTTCTCTGCGGCCTCGTTGACCAGCTTGATCGCCTGGGCCTCGCCCTCGGCGGCCAGGATCTTGCCCTGCCTCACGCCCTCGGCCTTCTTGATCTCGGCGCGGCGCTGGCCGTCGGCCTGGGTCTCGGTGGCGGTGGCGAAGTCGATGGCGGAGATCTTCTCGTTCTCGGCCTTGACGACCTTGTTCATCGTCTCCTGCACGTCCGGCGGAGGGTCGATCTCCTTGAGCTCGGTGCGCAGGATCTCGAGGCCCCAGTTGGCCGTCTCGGTGCGCAGGGTGGTGCGCAGCTCGTCGTTGATGCGGCCGCG
>CAZJGT010000060.1:0-12573 GCA_964545565.1 uncultured Thermoleophilia bacterium | reverse complement strand
GCGGCGCGCTGCACCGCGGCGAACATCCCCGAGTCGAGATTGGTCTTGAGGCGCCAGTACGCGTCGACCACTTCGCGGTCGCCGACCACGGCGCCGGCGCGCCAGCCGGTCATGTTGTAGCTCTTCGAGAGGCTGAAGACCTCGACCCCGACGTCGGCGGCGCCCGGAGTGGCCAGGAAGCTCGGCGCGACGTAGCCGTCGTAGGTGATGTCGGCGTAGGCGTTGTCGTGCACGACGACCAGGTCGTGCTCCTTGGCGAACGCAACCAGGCGCGCGAAGAAGTCGTCCTCGATCACGGCGCCCGTGGGGTTGTTCGGGTAGCTGACGAAGATCATCTTCGCGCGGGCCAGCGTCTCCTCGGGGATCGCCGCGAGGTCGGGCTGGAAGCCCAGCTCGGGCGCCAGCGGCAGTTGCACCGCGGCGCCGTCGGCGAGCCTCGGCCCGGTCACATAGACCGGGTAGCCGGGCTCGGCGGCCAGGGCCAGGTCGCCCGGGTCGAGCAACACCTGGCAGAGATGGGCGATGCCCTCCTTGGCGCCCAGGAGCGGGACGATCTGGTCGGCCGGGTCGAGCGCGACGCCGAAGCGCGTCGCGTAGAACCCGGCCACCGCTTCGCGCAGCCCGGACTCGCCGCGGTTGCTCGGGTACTGATGGGTCGCCGGATCGGCCGCCGCCTCGGCGAGCGCCGCCACCACGTGGGGCGGCGTCGGCAGGTCCGGGTCGCCGATCCCCAGGCTGATCACGTCGATACCGGCGGCGCAGCGGTCGGCGATCTGCCGTTCGATGGCCGCGAACAGGTACGGGGGCAACGTGCGCACGCGTTCTGCGATCCTCATGGTCCTCCGAAGATACTGGTCGTGACGATCAGTGGCCCTACTCGAGGTGGGCCAGGAACTCGAGCGAGAGATCGCCGTGGTAGATCTCCTCGGCGGGGCCGGTCATGAACACGCGCCAGTCGGGCCGCACTTCCACCACGAGCCTGCCGCCGGGCAGTTCCACCGTGACCGGGCTGACGCACTGCCCGGTGCGTACGAGGGCGACGGCCGTGGCGCTGGCGCCGGTGCCGCAGGCGCGCGTCTCCCCCACGCCCCGCTCCCAGACGCGGACCTTGGCGTGCTGCTCGCCGAGTACCTTGACGAACTCGACGTTGGCCTTGCGCGGGAAGTACGCATGCTCCTCGATCACCGGTCCGACCTCGTGGAGCGGCACCAGCTCGAGCGGCCACGGCGACCGGATGACGGCGTGAGGGTTGCCGATGTCGACGAAGGTGAAGGTGAAGCTGCGACCCGCGGCGCTCAGGGACTCCTCGACGCAGTCGCCGTCGAACCCGCGGAGCTTCTCGCCGCCGAACCGGGCGATGCCCATGTCGACGGTGACCTCATGCCCGTCGCCCAGCGTCGGTACGATCTCGCCGGCGCCCGTGTCGAGCGTGACGGAGTCACCGCTGATCGACCCCTCCATCTTGAGCTTGCGGGCGACCATGCGCACGCCGTTGCCGCACATCTCCGCCTCGCTGCCGTCCGGGTTGAAGATGCGCAGCGGGAACCGCGCCTCGCCGCTTCGCGCGCCGATCAGCAGGATGCCGTCTGAGCCGATGCCCAGATTGCGGTCGCAGAGCAGGCGGACCCTGCCTGCGGTGAGCTCGAACGGCAGCTGTTCCTCGTGCAGCACGATGTAGTCGTTGCCGAGTCCCTGCCACTTGGAGAACCGGACCTTGCCGAGGCCCGACCACTGAGGCTGCACGAGTCATTGACCCCCTGCGAGCGGAAGCGCGCGCGACCGCGCGACGCCGGAAGCCGAATCTTACCACGAGCCGTTGTCGAGGAGGCGGTGGATGCCGGCGGCGACCGCGGCGGCCGGCCGCCGCTCCGCCGGCACCACCGCGGCCTCCGGCAGCTTGCGCATCCACGTGAGCTGCCGGCGTGCCAGGGCGCGCGTGCGCGCCTTCATGCGCGTCGCCGCTTCGCCCTCTGCGAGCTCGCCGTCGAGCACCGCGCAGAGCTCGCGCACGCCGATCGCCTGCGCCGCCGTGCGCGAGAACGGTCCCTGCGCGCGCGCCGCCGCCACCTCCTGCAGCGCGCCGGCCGCGACCATGGCGTCCACGCGTCGCTCGATGCGTTCCTTGAGCGCGACGCGATCGTCGTCGGGCGCCAGCGCCACCAGCCGATGCCGATACCGCTCCCCCGGCGCCCAGAGAGCGTCCCGCCGCGACCGCGCGTCGGCGTCGAGCGACTCGAGCGCGCGGATCACGCGGCGCGCGTTCCGCAGGTCCACGCGCGCCGCGAGGTCCGGCGCCCGCCGCCGGAGCTCGGCGACGAGCGCCCCGGAGTCCCGGCTCCATTGCTGCTCGAGGGCGCGCCGTCGGGCCACGTCGGGCGCGCCGCCGAACGAGAGGTCGCCGAGCACGGCGCGCAGGTAGAGCCCGGAGCCGCCCTCGACGACCACCGGCCGTCCGGCCGCGAGGAGCCGGTCCATCACCTCGTGTGCGCGGGCGGCGTAGTCGGCCACGCTGTGCTCCTCCTGCGGCGACGCCCAGCCTACGAGGTGATACGCGGCCCGGCTGCGCGCGGCCGCATCGGGCTGGTTGGTGACGATCGCCAGCCCGGCGTAGATCTGCATGGAGTCGGCGACGACGATGTCGGCGCCCAGCAGGCCGGCCAGCTCCAGGGCCACGTCGCTCTTGCCGAGGGCGGTGGCCCCGTACAGCGCGACCACCGGGGGCGGCTCAGTCATCCGCCTCGTCGTCCGGACCGCCGGGCTCGTCGGGGTCGCCCTGGCGATAGCGCGTCACCGTGAAGCGGCGCACCTCGTAGGGCGCGTCGGGGCGGATCCCGGCCTTCTGCAGGGCGATGCCGACCTGGGCGTCGACGGTGTCCACGCCGGCGAGGGCGGGCAGCAGCACACCCCGCCGGCCGCCCGCCTCGACGATCACGCCGTAGCATGCCGGGTCGAGGTCGTCGAGCTCACAGGCCTCGCTCGGGCTGAGGACGTCCACGGAGCACGTGAGCGTCTCGCACTCGTCGGCGCTCACCGGGGCGAAGCGCGGGTCGCGCAGGGCCGAGGAATGGGCGTTGCGCACGATCTCCTCGCCGAGCGACGCCTCGGCCGGCTCGAGCGTGCCGATGCAGCCGCGAAGCTCGCCTTGCTTCTTGAGCGTCACGAAACACGCCGCGCGGCGCTCGTACAGCGGCCGCTCGGGGGGCGCCGGCGCCGGTCGTCCGGCCACATGGCAGAGCACGCACGTGAGGGCGAAGTCCGCCGGTCCCGGCGACACGCTCTCGTCGCTCATCCGGCCGCGCCCCCGCCCTCGTCGCCGCGCGGCCCGAAGCGGGCCACCAGATAGCCGACGCCATAAGGCCCCTCGTAGCTGAGGATCTCCGGGTCGACGGTGGCGTCGTCGCCGAGGAAGCCGCCGAGGGCGACGAAGCTGCGCAGCCCGCACTCGGCGGCGCCGCTCAGCAGCAGCGGCTCGATGCGCGTGAGGCCGGCGAAGTCGCCGACGTCCAGGAGGCTCACGACCTCGTCGTCGAAGATCTTGCCGCGCGGGTCGTAAGGGGCCGGCGCCCCGTGGATGAGCGCGTGGGAGAGGTCGCCGGAGGCGAGGAACAGGGTGTCGCGCTGGAGCTCCTCGGCGCAGCGGCGCACGAGCTGGCCGAGCGTCCTGTGCTCCGCGTACGGCCCGACCACGGACAGACTCACGATGCGCTCGGGCCTCAGGAAGCTCAGCGGCACCAGCACGCCCCAGTCGAGCACGTCGCCGTCGTCCGGCGTGAGGGCGATCTTGCGATAGTCCCCCGCCAACGCCAGCAGGAGCTCGGCGAACTGGACGTCGTTGTCGTAGCTGTAGGCCGCCTCCGGGCAGCGGAAGCGGCCGAAGTCGCCGCGCAGACGCGCGGAGGTCTTGACGGCGTGAGCGCTGCCGAAGTCGTCGGCGTGCGGTGAGATGACGACGATGGTCTCCGGCTCGCCGACCGACGCGGCCAGCTTCTCCATCGCCGCGACCGTGGCGGCGATCTTGGCGCGGGCCGCGCCGCCGACCTCGGGGATCAGGAGCGGAGGGTGGGGGCAGATGCAGCCTTGCATGACGGCACCTCCTGGTCGCCGGCTCAGACCGTACCGCGCAGCGTGGTGGAGGTCGCTGCGGTGATCTCCACAGCCACTATAGCACCCGGTTCGGCCGCCCCCGAGACGTTCACCGTCACATTCTGCCGGGTGCGCCCGCGCTGCAGGCGTCCGTCGCGACTGGGCCCCTCCACCAGGACCTGGGCCCGGCGGCCGACCCATCGCCGGTTGGCGGCGAGGGCCTGCCGCTGCGTGAGCGCGATCAGGCGCTCCACGCGCTCACGGCGCACGTCCGGAGGCACCTGCTCAGGCGCCTCTGCGGCGGCCGTCCCCCGACGGGGTGAGTAGACGAAGGTGAAGGCGGCGTCGAAGGCCGCCTCCCGGACCAGGTCGAGCGTGGCGGCGAACTGGTCCTCGGTCTCGCCGGGAAAGCCCGCGATGAGGTCGGTGGTGATGCTGACGTCGGGCACGGCGGCACGCAGGGCGCGCACCCGTTCGAGGTACTGCGCCGCCGTGTAGCCGCGGCGCATGGCCGCGAGGACCTCGTCCGAGCCGGATTGCGCCGGCAGATGCACGTGCTCGCAGACGGAGGGCAGCTCCGCGACCGCCGCGACCAGATCGTCGCCGAGGTCCTTCGGGTGCGAGGTCATGAAGCGGATGCGCTCGATGCCGTCCACGGCGTCGAGCCGGGCGACGAGCGCCGCGAAGCTCGGGGTGGGCTCCTCCCCGCCACCCCGCAGGTCACGGCCATACGCGTTCACGTTCTGCCCGAGCAGCGTGATCTCGCGCACGCCGTCCGCGGCGAGCGTTCGCACTTCGGCGAGAACGTCATCGGCGCAGCGGCTGCGCTCGGGTCCGCGCACGGAGGGCACGATGCAATACGAGCAGAAGTTGGTGCAGCCGCTCATCACCTGGACCCAGGCCTGGAACGGCCGCGCCCGCCGCCCGACGAGGTCGCCGCTGAAGCGCGGCCCATCGTCGAAGTACCCGGTCGGCGCGGCAGGAGGCGGCGCGAGCGCCGCGGCGAGCAGCTCGGGCAGGCGGTGCAGGTTCTGCGGTCCCAGCGCGCCGTCCACGAACGGGAACCGCGCGAACAAGGCCGCCTGCTCCGCCTGCGGCAGGCAGCCGGTCACGAGGACGACGCGAGCGGGATCGTCGCGCTTGAGCCGCGCCGCCGTGCCGAGATGCCCGGCGAGGCGGTCGTCCGCGCTCTTGCGCACGGTGCAGCTGTTGTAGACGAGTACGTCGGCCGCCTCGGGGATATCCGCGCGCTCCAGGCCTTCGGCCTCGAGGAGCGCGCGGATCCGCTCGGCGTCGTGCTCGTTCATCTGGCAGCCGAACGAGCGCAGATAGTATCGCGCCGGCACCTCACCCACCTTCCGGGCGCGCGGCCTCGGCCTCACCGCGCGGCGCCCGCTACTTGGCGATGTCGACCGCGCGGCTCTCGCGGATGACGGTCACGCGGATCTGCCCCGGATAGTCGAGCTGACCCTCGATGTCGCGCGCGATCTCGTGCGCCAGGAGGGCCGTGGCATCGTCGTCGATCTCGCCCGGCTTGACCATCACGCGCACCTCGCGCCCGGCCTGCATCGCGAAGCACTTCTCGACGCCCTTCTTGGCCTCGGCGATGCGCTCGAGGGACTCGAGCCGTTCGATGTAGTTCTCCAGCGACTCCCGCCGTGCTCCGGGGCGGGCGGCGCTGATGGCGTCGGCCGCCTGCACCAGTACCGCCTCGATGGTCTGCGCCTCCACGTCCTGGTGGTGCGCCTGGACGGCATGGCAGACGCTCTGCGACTCGCGGTACTTCTTGCAGAGCTGCTGTGAGATGTCGGCGTGTGAGCCGTCGACCTCGTGGTCGACGGCCTTGCCGAGGTCGTGCAGCAGGCCGGCGCGCTTGGCGATCTTGACGTTGGCCCCCAGCTCGGCGGCCATGATGCCGGCCAGGTGGGCGACCTCGATGGAGTGGTTGAGCACGTTCTGGCCGTAGCTGGTGCGGTACTTGAGGCGCCCGAGGACCTTGACGAGTTCGGGCGCGACGCCGTGCACGTTGGTGTCGAAGCAGGCCTGCTCGCCCGCCTCCTCCATCGCCGCCTCCACCTCGGCCTTGGCCGCGGTGTGCGTCTCCTCGATGCGCGCCGGGTGGATACGCCCGTCGGTGATCAGCTTGGTCAAGGTGAGACGGGCGGTCTCCCGGCGCACGCCGTCGAAGCCCGAGAGCACCACGGCTTCGGGAGTGTCGTCGATGATGAAGTCGATGCCGGTGATGTTCTCGAGCGTGCGGATGTTGCGGCCCTCGCGCCCGATGATGCGGCCCTTCATGTCGTCGGAGGGCAGGTTCACGACCGAGACCGTGGTCTCGGCGACGTGGTTGGCGGCCGTGCGCTGGATGCTCAGCGAAAGGATGTTGCGGGCACGACGGTCGGCCTCTCTGTGCGCCTCCTCATCGATCTGGCGCACGAGCTTGGCCATGTCGTGGCGCGCCTCCTCCTCGGTCTGCTTGAGCAGCACCTCCTTGGCCTGGGCGGCGCTGAGGCCGGAGATGCGCTCGAGCTGGATCATGGCCTCGGCGTGCGCGGTCTGCGTCTCTTCCGAGATCCGCTGGCTGTTGGCGTCGCGGTCGCGGATGGACTGTTCACGCCGGTCCTGCTCCGCCCCCCGCGCGTCGATCGCCTGTTCCCGCTGCAGGATGCGCTGTTCGGCCTTGCCCAGCTCCTCGCGGCGGTCGCGCAGCTCGGCCTCGATCTCGCCGCGTACGCGGTGCGCCTCTTCTTTGGCCTCGAGGCGCGCCTCCTTGACCGTTGTCTCAGCCTCGCGACGCGCGTCCCTCAGCAGGTTCTCAGCCTCGCGCTCGGCGCCCGCGAGCTTGCCGGAGGCGAGGTTGCGGCGGAGGAAGTACCCCACCGCGATCCCGATCGCCAGTCCGGCGACGATGTACACCGCAGTCATCATTGGCTCTGTCCCTTCACAGGTCGCGCGGCACGAAAAAGGCCGGGCAACGCGCCCGGCCTTGTGCCCCGCTCGCACGTGCACGCGATACGACGATGCAGCTGTGACTACGCCCAGGGGTCAGGACGACCGTCGGTTCGCAAGACCTCCTGTCGATCGCATCATGGACCCCTGGTCGGTCGGTCAGCCCGTCGGCGCCGAAGCGCCGTCTGTATCGCTGTGCAAGAGCGAGAATTGGAATACACAAAGCACGCGCATACGTCGCGCGCCTCGATAGTACGCGACGGCGACGCGCCCCGTCAATTCGCCGCGCGGCCCTCTCCGTCGGCCCACCGGCGCACGGCCGCGTAGGCGACCGACGAGGCGAAGCCGCGGCGCAGGAGAGCCTGGTACGCGCGCCGCCTCTCGGCCTCCGCAGGCTTGTCCGGCGCACCCCTGCGGCGCAATACGGCCAGGGCGCGGTCGAGCTCGTCGTCATCGCCGTGCTCGCCGGCGAGCACCTCCTCGACGATGGACGGCGCGACGTCGAGCGCGCGCAGCCCGCGCCGGATGCGCTCGCAGCCCCAGCCGCCGAGGCGACGCTTGTCGGCGACGTAGCTGCGCGCGAACGCGACGTCGTCGAGAAGGCCGTCCGCGGCGAGCCGTCGCAGAGCGTCGTCGACGGCGCCTTCGTCGTGCTCCTTGTCGAGCAGCCGGCGGCGGAGCTCCCCGGCGCTGCGGGCACGGTGGCCGAGCAGCCGGTAGGCGTCGCCCATCACGCGCTCGGCCGACGCGGACGCGCGGATCTCGCCCAGATCCGCCACGTCGAGCTCACGGCCCTTGAAGAGATGCCAGCGCGCCACGAGCGCCTCGCTGACGACGCAGACGTACTCCTCGTCGACGTGCAGCGCCACCCCCCCGCGCCGGGCGGCGCGGAGCGCCGTGACCACGGGCACCGCTACGCCTTGAGGACCTCGCCGGTGACGGGATCGACGCCGTCGGGCACGGTCGAGGCCGCCGCTCCGTCGGGGGCGACCTCCGGCGCCGATCCGGGCAGACCCGCCTTGGTGCGGATCTGCGCCTCGATGGCGTCGGCCATGTCCGGGTTCTCCTTGAGGAACACCTTGGCGTTGGCCCGGCCCTGACCGAGGCGTTCGTCGTGGTAGCTGAAGAAGGCGCCGCTCTTGGCGATCACGTCGTACAGCACGCCGAGGTCGAGCAGCGTACCCTCACGGGAGATGCCCTCGCCGTACATGATGTCGAACTCGGCCTGCTTGAAGGGCGGCGCGACCTTGTTCTTGGCGACCTTGACGCGCACACGGTTGCCGACGGCGTCGGTGCCGTCCTTGAGCGTCTCGATGCGGCGGATGTCGAGGCGCACGGTGGCGTAGAACTTGAGCGCCTTGCCGCCGGTGGTGACCTCGGGGTTGCCGAACATGACGCCGATCTTCTCGCGCAGCTGGTTGGTGAAGCAGCAGATGGTGCCGGAGCGGTTGAGGGTGCCGGCGAGCTTGCGCAGCGCCTGGCTCATGAGGCGCGCCTGCAGGCCGACGAAGCTGTCGCCCATCTCGCCCTCGATCTCGGCCTTGGGAGTGAGCGCGGCGACGGAGTCGATGGCGACGATATCGAGGGCGCCGCTGCGCACGAGCATCTCGGCGATCTCGAGGGCCTGCTCCCCGTAATCCGGCTGCGAGACGAGCAGGTTGTCGACGTCGACGCCGATGGCCTTGGCGTAGACCGGGTCCATGGCATGCTCGGCGTCGATGAACGCCGCCTGGCCGCCGAGCTTCTGCGCCTGGGCGATGAGGTGGTAGACCATGGTGGTCTTGCCCGACGATTCGGGCCCGTAGATCTCGACGATGCGGCCGCGCGGGATGCCGCCGACGCCCAAGGCGATGTCGAGGGCCAGCGAACCGGTGGGCACGAACTGCATGTCGTCGCTCACGGGGTGGTCGCCCAGACGCATGACGCTGCCCTTGCCGAACTGTCGCTCGATCTGGGTGACGGCCGCCTCGAGGGCTTTGTCCTTGTCCACGGTAGCGCTCCTCTCTTGCTCAGGACGCGGGGAAGTCAGCGATCGGAGCGTGTACGGCGCCTGCCCGCTCCAGGTGGCTACTATACAGGACCATGCGGACGACACCAAACCCGTCAATGTTCACGTTTTGCAGGGAAAAGGGGTGACCGGGACGGCGGAATCTGGCCACCGTGACGTGGGGCCGCCACGGGCGTTTCTCGGGCTCATACAGGCCCGCGGCCGCGAGCCCGCCGGCCACCTCCGCCTGGAGCCGGCGCAGGGTGCCCTCCGGCTCGTCCAGCGCGAGGGCCACCACGCGGCGCCTGCCGTGAGCCGGCAGGAACAGCGGCTCCTTGAAGGCGCAGGTGGCGGGCGGCCACGCGATGGCCCCCAGGACGCGCTCGATCTGCGGGACGCGGTCCACGCCCACGCTCCCGAGAAACGCCAGTGTGAGATGGAGCGTCGGCGCCAGGCGCAGGTCCGGGCGCGGTCGCAGCGCCCGTTCACGCCAGTCCTCGACGGCGCGCACCACGTCGCCGGGGAGGTCGCAGGCGACGAAGAGCCGCAGGCGCCCCGGCGTCGCCTCGCGGTTCACGGCGTGAGGGCCGCGCGCATCTGGTGCAGGGCGGTCGTCGCGGCGAACTCGCGCACGGTGTCGCGGTCGCCGGGGAAGGAGCCCTCCTGTACACGCGTGCCGTCCGGTCCCGCGCGCCCGATGTACACCGTCCCCACCGGCTTGCGCGGCGTGCCGCCGTCCGGACCGGCCACGCCGGTGATCGAGAGCGCGTGGTCCGCGCGCAGTTCACGACGCGCTCCCTCGGCCATCGCCGCGGCGACCTCGGCGGAGACCGCGCCCCGCCGTGCGAGCACCTCCGCGGGAACGCCGAGCAGGTCCGTCTTCGCCTGGTCGGCGTAACTGATGACGCCGCCGAGGAAGTAGTCCGAGCTCCCGGGGCGGGCGGTGAGGCGCGCGCCGAGCAGGCCGCCGGTACACGACTCCGCCACGGCCAGCGTCTCGCCGCGGCTCCTGAGGCCGGCGGCGACGAGGTCGTCCACGGAGCGGCCGTCGGTGGAGTACACGGGCACGCCGGCCTCGAGGGCGGCCACGAGGGCGCCGGCCTGCTCGTCGGCGGCGGCGCCCCGGCGGTACCGGAGGCGCACCGTCACCTCTCCCCCGCCGACGTTGATACCGAGCTCGAGCAGATCGTGTGACGAACCGTCGAGGATGGGCCCCACCTGGAGCTCGCCGACGCCGAACACGCGGACAACGCGCACGACGACGTCCGGGAAGAACCCCTCCTCGTCGAGCGCCGCGGCCGTCGTGCGCCACATCTGCTGAAATTCGTAGGGCACGCCCGGGTAGGCGAACACGCGCGTCGGCCCTGAGCGCGCGGCGATGCCGGGCGCCACCCCGACGGGGGGCACCGGAGTGCTGCCGGCCGGGAGCATGGCCTGACGGCGCGCAAGGGCGAGGACCTCGGCCACCTCGAGGTGACGCCGCGCCGCGACGGCGCGCGCGCTGGCCTCGACGTACGCGAGAGCCGCCGGATCCTCCTGGAGCGGCACGGCGAGCACCTCGGCGAGGCAGGCCGCCGTCAAGTCGTCGTGCGTGGTACCGAGGCCGCCGCCGATGACGAGTAGGTGTGGAGCGGCGGCGAGCACGTGACGCAGCGCCGCCGTGAGCGACTCGGCGTCGTCGGCGACGGTGAGCAGTTCCGTGACCTTGACGCCGCGGCGGCTGAGGTCGTCGCAGACGAAGGCGCCGTTGGTATCGTGCGTACGTCCGTCGAGCAGTTCGTTGCCGCTGAGGACCACGGCGGCGCGCGGCGCCTCGAGCGGCATCAGTCGCCGCTTCCCGGCATGCGGATCACACCGCGGGCGTTCCTGAAGTAGTTGGCGCCGCTGGCCAGGGTGACGATGACGACGACGACGGCCAGCGCCCACTGGATGACGACGGCCACGTCGGTGGACACGTGGATGAGTTCGGCGATGTCGGCCGTGGGCACGAGCACGTAGACCACGTAGACGATCTGCAGCACGGTCTTGAGCTTGCCGTACTTGTCGGCGGGGATCGAGACGCCCTGTGAGACGCCGATGATGCGCAGCACGCTCACGGCGATCTCCCGCCCGATGATGACCATGGCCACCCAGGCAGCGACCCGGTCTTGCGCGACGAGGGCGATGAGCGCGGCGGCGATGAGCAGCTTGTCGGCGAGCGGGTCGAGGAACTGGCCGAGTGTCGTGACCTGCTTGCTCCGCCGCGCGACGTAGCCGTCCAGCTTGTCGGTGGCGGCGGCGAGGATGAAGACCGCCGCCGCGAGGATGTCGCCGTACGGCTCCGGGATGCCGGACAGCAGCAACACCAGGAACACGGGGATGAGCAAGATACGCGTGATGGTGATGGCGTTGGCGAGATTCAGCTGGCTGCTCACGACTTCCCTGCCTCGGCGACGGCCTGCACATCATACCCGAGGCTGTCACTCACCACGGCGCGCACGATCTGCCCGCGCCGTGCGCGCCGGCCGACGACCGTCGTCCGGCCGTCCACGTCCGGCGCCTGCAGCGCGCAGCGGCCGACGACCGCGCCGTCCGGACGCGAGCTGCCGTGCTCGACCAGCACCTCGACCGTCAGACCCGAGAGTGCGCTCCAGAAGCGGTCCGCCTCACGGTCGATGACCTCGCCGAGGCGGGCGGCGCGCTCGAACGCGAGGGCCTCGGGCACGGGGGCCGGCATGTCGACCGCCTCCGTTCCCTCCTGTTCGTCGTACACGAACACGCCGGCGACGGCGAGGCGGGCGGCGCGTACGAAGTCCACCAGTTCCTCGTACTCCTCGTCGGTCTCGCCCGGGAACCCGGTGATGAACGTGGAGCGGATCGCCGCGCCGGGCAGCACCGAACGGATCCGCGCGAGGAGCGCCAGATGAGCGTCCCCGTCGCCGGCGCGCCGCATGCGACGCAGCACGGCCCCGGACGCGTGCTGCAGCGGGACGTCCACGTAGGGGACGGCGTGCGTGGCTATCGCTTCCAGAAGCTCGTCATCGATGCCGTCGGGCTGCAGGTAGAGCAGGCGCAACCAGTGTGGTGCGGGATCGAGCGCCGCCAGTTCGCCGAGCAGGCGGCTCACCCCTCCCCAGCCGGGCTGCGCCCAGCGCGACGTGTCCTGACCCACCAGCACGAGCTCGCGCGCGCCCGCCGCGAGCGCCGCGCGCGCGGTCCGCAGCACCTCAGCGGCATGCACCGTCTCGTAGTCGCCCTTGATCAGCGGGATGGCGCAGAAGGCGCAGCGCCGGTCGCAGCCGTCGGAGATCTTGACGTAGGCGCTCACCGGTCGCCGCCGGCGAGGCGCCGGCACGGCCGCGCCGGCGGGCGCGGAGCCCATCGGCCCCGTCGTCCTCGCCGAGCTCGCGGCGAGCGCGTCGAGCAGCGGCGCTGTATCGAGCCCGCACCAGAGGTCGACCTCGGGGATCTCGCCGGCGAGCTCGTCCCGGTAGCGCTCGACGAGGCAGCCCACGGCCGCCACGCGCGCCCCGCGCGCGTGCGCCGCATCCGCGGCGTCGAGGATGGCCTCGATC
>CAZJGT010000059.1:273-12758 GCA_964545565.1 uncultured Thermoleophilia bacterium | reverse complement strand
AAGGGCGCTTCTCAGGACCCCTACGGAGCCTCGCCGGGGTGGGCGCCGGAGTACCGGCCGCAGCCCGCGGCCGCAACTCCGGCGCCGTCCACCTCCTCCGGACTGCTTCGCCTCGTCGTCATCCTCGCCATCGTGGCGATCATCGCCATCGTCGCGGTATGGTTCTTCGCTCTCCGCGGCCCCCGAACGAGCGGTGATGAGTTCCTCGGCACGTGGACGGGGGACACGCAGGTGGGCATCGCCACCGCCGTGGTGAGTCGCGGCGGCGACGGCGACTTCTCGGTGACGATCAACGGGTCCAGGGAGGCCGAGAGGATCACGGTGCCGGCGCGCCTCGACGGCACCGACCTCGTCATCACAATGGACGACTTCTCGCAGATCGCCGGAGAGACGAACGCCGAACGCTTCAAGGACGCCCTCAAGATGCTCGCCGGCGACTTCCGCATGGTCTTCACCAGCGTCGACGCCACCCACCTCGACCTGCGCATCGTGGGCACCTCGCCCTCGGGGGAGGACTTCGAGCAGACGATCCCGCTCGTCCGGGAGCCCGCCGCGACCACATGAGCGCGCCGAGCCGCATCCGTCCGGCCACGCGTGGCGACGGGCCCGAGATCGTCGACTTGCTGAACGCCTGCGACGTCGCCGAGGTCGGAGAGCCGGACAGCACCCTCGAGGACCTCGAGAACGACTGGGCCATGGACGGCTTCGATCTGGGCAGCGACGCGTGGGTCGCGGAGGGCGCCGGCGGGGCGCTGGTCGGCTACGCCTACGCCGGAGACCAGTTGCGCACCGGCGAACTGGAGGCCGACCTCTGGGCGCACCCGGACCATCACGAGCCCGAGCTCGGGGGCCGGCTCCTCGGCCTCGCCGAGCGCCGCGCGGCGCGGCTCGCCGTGGAACGCGGTTATCCGCAGCCGTCGCTCGACGTCTTCTGCGTCACCGCGAACCGCGCCAAGCGCGATCTGCTGCGCAAGCGCGGCTACGACCTGAAGCGAACGGTGTTCCGCATGACCGTCGACCTCGCGGACGGAGTGCGGGAGCTGCCCGTGCCTGAGGGCCTCGAGATCCGTGCCTTCCGGCTCGAGGCCGACGAACGCACCATGTACGAGACGATGAACGAGGCGTTCGAGGACCACTTCCAGCAGAGCCGGGAGCCCTTCGACGCGTGGCGCGCCCGGCTGCTCGGCCACGTGGACTTCGAAGCGGGCCTCTGGTGGCTGGCCTGGGACGGTGATGAGGCGGCGGGCGCGCTGATCGCCTACGACCACGGCGACCTCGGCTGGGTCAAGGGCCTCGGCGTGCGCCGCCCGTGGCGAAGGCGCGGCTTGGGAGGCGCTCTGCTGGCGCACGCGTTCGCCGCGTTCGCCCGGCGCGGCCGGCTGCGCGTCGATCTCGGCGTGGACGCCGCGGGCACGACCGCGCCGCAACGCGTCTACGAGCGCGCGGGCATGACGGCGACTTCGGCCTACGAACTGTACGTGAAGCGCCTCGCCCGCTAAGCTGGTCGCCTCTTGGCCATCTGGCCCTCCGGCCAGCGACGAAAGGGGTCCCAGTGACACGCCACCCTCTGATTCTGGTCCTCGCCTTGGCGCTGGCCGTGACGGCCGTCGCCTGCGGCGACGCCGCGACCGACGACGCGACCAGCGCCGCACCGGTCGCGACACCGGCGGAGACCGCGATGCCCGGGAGCGACGTCGACGGCGCGGCGGTGTTCGCCGACAACTGCTCCGGCTGCCACGGCGCCGACGGCAGCGGCGGCAGCGGTCCGGACCTCCGGGAAGAGGACGACGCCGCGGAGATCAGAGGCTACGTCGAGAACGGCTACGACAGCATGCCGGCGTTTGGGGACACCCTCAGCGCCGCCGAGATCGACGCGGTCGCGGGCTACGTGGCGGGAGGGCTTCAGTAGCGGAGCGCCGGCCCGCGGTATCATCGCTGCGATGGACGGCATCCTTCGCAGCGGACCGAGACCGATCCGGCCGGCACGGCCGGAGCTTGACGCGCGCATCAGCGTGCCCGGCTCCAAGAGCGTCACCAACCGGGCGCTGCTGCTCGCCGGCCTCGCGAGCGGGGCCTCCGTGCTCCGCGGCGCCCTCGACGCCGATGATACGGCGGCCTTCGCCGCCGGCCTGCGCAGCCTCGGCATCTCCGTGGACGCGAAGGCCGGCGAGCTGCACGTGACCGGCGCCGGCGGCCCTCTGCCGGCGACCGAGGCCGACGTCTTCTGCGCCGAGGCGGGCACCGCCGCCCGTTTTCTCATCGCGGCGGCGGCGGCGGGCGAGGGCGCCTACCGCTTCGACGCGTCGCCCCAGCTGCGCCGCCGGCCGTTGGGCCCCCTGCTCGATGCGCTCCGCGACCAGGGCGCGCGCACGGAGCCGGCGGGCGCCTACGGCCTGCCGCTCAAGCTGCTGGCTCGCGGGCTCGCCGGGGGCGTCCTGCCGCTCCCCGGCGACACGTCGAGCCAGTTCGTCTCCGCGCTGCTCATGGCGGCGCCGCTGGGCCGCACGCCACTGGACCTGAACGTCGATGGCCTCGTCAGCCGTCCCTACGTGACCATGACCGTACGGATGATGCGGCAGTTCGGCGTTGCCGCCGAGGCGAGCGGCGACGAGCGCTTCGTCGTCGCGCCGGGCGCCTACGCAGGCCGCGACTACGCGATCGAGCCCGACGCCTCCACCGCGTCGTACTTCTTCGCCGCCGCTGCGGCCACCGGCGGTCGCGTGCAGGTCCTCGGCCTGCACCCCGCAGGCGCCCTGCAGGGCGACGTCGGCTTCCTCGACGTGCTCGAGGCGATGGGCTGCGAGGTGACCGATGACGCCGAGGGCGTGCGCGTGGCCGGCCCGGCTGCGCTGGCCGGCCTCACCGTCGACATGAGCGACATCTCGGACACCTTCATGACACTCGCCGCCGTCGCGCCGCTGGCCGCGTCGCCGGTGACCATCACCGGCATCGGCAACGTGCGCCTCAAGGAGTCCGATCGCATCGCCGCGGTGGAAGCCAACCTGCGCCGCCTGGAGGTCCCCACCGAGTCCGGTGCGGACTGGCTGCGCGTGTTCCCCGCCACGCCGCGCGGCGCCCGCATCGACCCGCAAGGGGACCATCGCATCGCCATGGCGTTCTCGGTGCTCGGGCTCCGCGTCCCCGGGATCGTCGTCGACGACCCCCGCTGCGTGGACAAGACCTGCCCCACCTTCTTCGACCTTTGGACCAAGCTGGAACAGGGAACTGACCCAACTGGGCAAATACGTGGAAGACTTGAGTGAACAGCACCCAACGTCACCCGGCCGGGAGGGCGAGCATGGACGACGAGACCACGGGCAACCTGCCCGACGACATCGAGTTGACCCGGGTGACTCCCCCCGAAGGGGATGACGCTACGCGGGTGATGCGGCCCTCGACGGAGGGCGAGACGCAGGTGATGCCGCCCGCCGGGGAGGGCGAGACGCAGGTGATGCCGGCGGCGGGCGACGCTCCTCCGCCGCCACCTCCCACGCAACCGACCCTTCTCATGACGCACTCGAGAGGTTCCGGATCCGGCGGCGTCCCCTGGTGGGTCTGGCTGATCGTCGCGCTCGTCGTCATCGCCGCGGCGGCCGCCCTCTGGTTCCTCTACCTGCGGCCCGCCGACAGCACCGCCGCGGGTGAGGACTTCATCGGCAACTGGGCGCCCGACACCGGCGCCGGTGGAGGCCTGGTGATCTCCCAGACCGGCGACACGACGTTCAGGATCACCCAGTACGACGGCCAGCTGCAGCAGGTCGGCTCCACGACCGCCGACCTGGTGGACGACACCCTGCAGCTCACCATCCAGGCTTCGGCACTCGGTCTGGTCGGCGTGACGGGTGACGTGCAGGGCACCCTGACGTACGACGGTGCGAACGACCGCCTCACGCTCCAGCCGACGGCGGGCGACCTGCAGTTCGAGCCCGTCACCTTCACGCGCGTCGACGTCCTGTTGCCGGCCGGCCCCACTGAGACGCCCTCCCCCGCAGCGTCTCCGTCGCCGGCGGCGTCGCCCTCCCCGACGGCCAGCCCGAGCCCAAGCGTCTCGGGATCGCCGACGACCGACCAGCAGGTCATCGACGGCATCGCAGCGCTCCAGGTGGGCATCGTCACGTGGGCCGCCGAACACAACAACCTCTACCCGCCGCCGCAGGACGTCGTGGAAGGCGGCGGCATCTCGCAGTACGTCGACCCGTGGCCGACCAACCCGTTCACGAGCCAGCCCATGGCGCCGGGAGCGGCACCGGGCAGCTACGTGTACGAGCAGCTGGGCGGCGGTCAGAGCTACAAGCTCACCGGCTACCTGAGCAACGGCCTCACGTATTCCGTTCCGTGAGCGGCCGGGCCGCCCGTCGCAGGGCGGGCGGCCCGGCTCCATCGACGATAGAATCACCTCAGACGGCCGCACAGCTACGCCGGCGACGGATCGCGGCCGGCCGGACGTCCAATCTCTCAGCAGCCTCGCCGCGCACGGCGAGGGACAGGGTGGGGGGAGCGTGACCTACGACCCGGCGGAACGTGAGGTCGACGAGCAGACCGTCGCCGCCGCGCGGCGCGGCGACGGCGAGGCGTTCATGAGGCTGCTCAAGCACTACGACGGCCGCCTGCGCGCCTTGGCCTTCCGCATGCTCCGTGACCCGGAGCTCATGGACGATGCGCTCCAGGACGCCTCGATCAAGGCCTTCCAGGCCCTGCGCACCTTCCGCGGGGAGAGCGCGGTGGGCACGTGGCTCTACCGCATCGTCTACACCACGTGCCTCGATCAGTTGCGCCGTGAGCGCCGCTTCCAGCTGCTCAGCAGAGAGGACGCACGCGACGACTTCGTCTGCGACGACGACCCCTGCGAGATCGTGACGCGCTGGGCGGATCTCGAGGACGCGCTCGACCGGCTCCCGGTGGAGCAGCGCGTCCTCGTCATCCTCGTGCATCAGTACGGCTACGGCTATCGCACGGCGGCCGAGGTGATCGGGATCCCCGAAGGGACAGTGTCCTCCCGGCTCGCCGCCGCTCGTTCGAGCCTTCGCCGCCTGCTCTGCGAGCCGGCGTACGTACGCGAGCAGACGTCATGAGCCGCCGCGGACGACCTGTCGAGCGGGGCGCCGCAGGGGCGCCGCTCCGCACCTGGGATGACGACCTCGGCCGCGAACTGCGCGAGTCGCCGGTCCCGCCCCACCGGCCGGACCACTTCGAGCGCATCCGCCGGAGCGTTCGCGAGCTGTCCGGCCGGGACGCGGACCCGCCCGGTGCGCCGTACCGCGCGCGGGCCCGGCGCGTCCCCCCGCCTCCGCCGCGCCCGCGGCGCGGCGTCCGCTTCGCGGCCGCCGCCGCGGTCGCCGCCGTCGTGGTGACGGCGACGGTCGTCAGCTGGACCGGCGTGCCCGGCATCCAGCGCTCGGAGCCCTCCGCGGCGACCGCCGACACGGTGCTCGCGCGCGTGCAACACGCGCTCGCCAGCCTGACCAGCATCAGCGGGGACGTGGTGGAGTACGGTACGGCGCGTGGACGGCCGGTCTCGCATCACGTCGGGTCCTTCACGTTCACCTCCCGCGGTGACTATCGCATCGAGCAAACCAGCCGCGATGTCGTCTACACCTACGACGCCGTCAAGCGGGTCGCACGCCGCTATGTCCTTCGTGACGGCGAGGCGCTGTACTCGGAGGTCGCCCGCGACCTGCCGGATCCCGGCCCGTTCTTCAGCCCGTGGATGGGCGCCTCACAGGTGCTCGACCGGAGCGTCGCCGCCTACGCCAGAGCCGTGATCGCGGAGCTCGACCCCGACGTCCCGGTGACCCCTGTGACCTACGAGGGGCGCGTCGCCTGGTCGATCACCGTACCGGAGCCCCTCTCCGGCGGCGGCGGTGACGGCACGGCGCGCATCGTCGTCGACGCCGAGTCCGGCTACCCGCTCGCCGTGGAGCACTGGAGCGCCGACGGCGATGTCCGTGGCACTCGCATCGAGAACGTGCGCGTGGGAGGCCCCGTACCCCGCACCCTGTTCGCGCTTGACGCCGAGGTCAAGGACAGGCTGCTGCCGATGAGCGAGCGCTTCCGCCGCCTGACCCTGCGGCAGGCGGCCGCTCTCGGCGACCGCGCGACGACCAGCTTCACGCCCTATGAGACGAGCTGGACCCCCGACGGCTATCGCTTGAGCGGCGTCACCGGCGCCGTCAACGGGGCCTTCATGGGCGCCTACCGGCCCATCCGGGAGGGCGACGTCGGCTCACTCACCGTGGTGCTCACCTACCGGCGCGGCTTCGATCGCTTCTGCATCGTCAGCCGCTGGCGGCACGACAACCCGCCCGGCTCGGACGACCCCTTCGACGAGGACTCGGTGGCGCTCACCGAGTCCACCCCGGTGGCGATCTCCTCGGGCAGCCTCTGCGGAGCGACCGCCCAGGTCGTGCTCGGGTTGCCGGACTGGCCGCATCTCTACGTCAGCACCGGCAGCGACCGGCGCGTCTCGGTGAGCGTCGCCGGCGACCTCACGAGTGAGGAACTGGCGCGGATCGCCGGTTCACTGCGACCCATAGGAGACTGAGACATGCGCGCCATCCGCGTCCACGAGTTCGGCGAGCCCGACGTCCTTGTCGTCGAGGAACTCCCGCAGCCTCAGCCGGTCGAGGGTGAGGTCCTCGTCCGCATCCAGGCCGCCGGAGTGAACCCCTACGAGACCTACGAGCGGGCGGGCCTCTACCGCAGTCTGCCCGCCCTCCCCTACACTCCCGGCGCCGACGGCGCCGGCACCCGCGCCGACACCGGCGAGCGGGTCTACCTCACCGGGTCGCTCAGCGGCACCTACGCCGAGTACTCGCTGTGCCGCGAGGAGGACGTGCGGCCGCTGCCGGAGGACCTCTCGTACGCCCAGGGCGCCGCCCTGGGTGTGGCCTACGCCACGGCGTACAGGGCTCTCTTCCAGCGTGCCGCGGCGACCGCGGGGGAGCGCGTCCTCATCCACGGCGCCTCCGGCGGCGTGGGGCTGGCGACCGTCCAGCTCGCCGTCGCCGCCGGCCTCGACGTCACCGGCACGGCCGGCAGCGAGGCCGGCAGCGACCTCGTCGCGGCGCAGGGAGACGTGCGCGTGCTCGACCACCGCGACCCCGAGCACCTCGCCGCGGCCGTCGAGCTGGCCGGGGGCCACGGGCTCGACCTCATCGTCGAGTTGCTCGCCAACGTGAACCTCGGCGACGACCTCAAGGCTCTCGCGCCGCACGGCCGCGTCATCGTGGTCGGCAGCCGGGGCCCGGTCGAGATCGACGCCCGCGACCTCATGAACGCCGAGGGCGCCGTCCTCGGCATGCTGCTGCCGAACGCGCACCCGGACGAGCTCGCCGCAGCGCGTGCCGCCGTGGAGGCCGGACTCGGAAGCGGAGTGCTGAAGCCGGTGGTCGGCCGCGAGCTGCCGCTCGAGGACGCGGAGCGCGCCCATCGCCTGCTCATGGAACGGCCGGCGCTCGGCAAGCTGGTGCTCGTCCCCTAGCATCACCGCACCCTCGAAGGAGCCCGACGTGACCGACTACCGCGCCCGCAGCATGTGGCTGGACGGGGTCCCCGACGAACTCACACCACGCCCCTCGCTCGCTGGATCCACCGATGTCGATGTCGCGATCGTGGGCGCCGGCTTCACCGGCCTCTGGACGGCCTACTACCTCAAGAAGGCCGACCCTCACCTGCGCATCGCGGTCCTCGAGCGCGAGATCGCCGGCTTCGGCGCCTCGGGGCGCAACGGCGGCTGGTGCCACACCACCTTCCCGGGCTCACGGTCCGCGGCCGAGAAGACGCACGGCCGCCAGGCGGTGATCGACCAGCAGCGAGCCCTGCACCAGACGGTGTACGAGGTCGCGCGCGTCGTGGACGCAGAGGGCATCGACGCGCGCTTCGTGCTCGGCGGCCAGCTCGACCTCGCCCTGACGCCGGTGCAACTGCTCCGGCTGCGCGAGGCCGTGGAGTACGAGCGCGCGTGGGGGTTCGGCGAAGCCGACTACCGCGCGCTCGGCGCCGCTGAGATGCGCGCGCGCATCAAGGTGGCCGGCTGCCTCGGCGCCGGGTTCACGCCGCACGGCGCCGCCGTCGACCCGGCACGCCTCGCGCGCGGGCTCGCCGACGTGGTCGAGAGGCTGGGGGTGTCCATCTACGAGCGCACCCCCGTCACCCGCATCGAGCCGCACACGGCGATCACCGCGGCGGGCGACGTGCGCGCCGACGTGGTCGTACGCGCCACGGAGGCGTTCACCCCCGAGCTGCCGGGCTTTGAACGCGCGGTCGTGCCGATCTACTCGCTGATGATCGGCACCGAGCCGCTGCCGGACGCCTTTTGGGACGAGGTCGGCTGGAGCGGACGCGAGGTGTTCGGCGACTTCCGCTTCTTGATCTTCTACGCGATGCGCACCGAGGACGGCCGCATCGCCATCGGCGGTCGCGGCGCCCCCTACCACTTCGGCTCACGCCTGAGCGAGGCGTACGAGCGGACACCGCGGGTGCAGGACCAGCTTCGCCGCCTGCTCGGCGAGCTCTTCCCCGCCATCGGCGACGCGCAGGTGACGCACCGCTGGGGCGGCGCCATCGCCGCGGCGCGCGACTGGTACACCTCCGTCGGGCTGGACCGCGCGACCGGCATGGCGTGGGCGGGCGCCTATGTGGGCGACGGCGTCTCCACCACCAACCTGGCCGGGCGGACGCTGCGCGACCTCATCCTGGGAGAACGCACGGAGCTGACGGGCCTGCCCTGGGTGGGGCACCGCTCCAAGCCTTGGGAGCCGGAGCCGCTGAGATGGCTGGGCGTCAATGCGGCGCTGCTCGCGATGAGCAGCGCCGACGACGCCGAGGCGCGCAGCGGGCGGCCGAGCAAGCGCGCGACCTACGTCAAGAAGCTGATCGGCGCCTGAGCCTGCAGCCGGCGCCGGCGATACCTCAGGTCACTCGAGGAAGTCGGCCGGCGCGCTCGTGTCCTCCGGCACCGGCGCGTACGCCGGAGCCGTGACGGGCGCTTCATCGGCGTCCGGACTCGAGCTCGGTGACGGACTGGGCGTCGGCGCCGGCGCCGGCAGGCGGAAGCACACCGCGCGGCGAGCGATGCAGTAGCGGAGCAGGCGCCGCGAGTTGCCCGCCGTGAGGTGCGAGCCGTCGTAGAAGCCGTTCGGCGAGCCGCCGAACGTCTTGATGTCCAGGCAGTTGACCACGCGGAAGTCGAGGCGCTGGCGCAGCCTCGAGAGGTAGCTGCGCAGCCAGCGCTGCTTGACGCCCCAGCCGACGGCGTTGAAGGCCTTGAGCACCCGCGGGTGGTACGGCATGATCACGATCAGCGGCCTGATGTCGTGCTCGTTCAGCAACTGGATGGTGCGCACGAAGTACGCCTTCGCGCGCGTGTTGCCGGGGATCTTGCGGTTGCCGGCCTTGGCGAGCATGTCGGCGTCGAGGTAGTTGGTCAGGGACCTCTGTAGCGATACGCCTGCCTGGCGCTTCTTGTCGTAGCTGTTCCACCACAGCATGCCGTCGTAGCCATAGCGGCGGCTGGAGAGGATGTTGCGCTCGGGTTGCTTCATGGCCCACTTCGTCTTCGCCTTGATGAGCGACTTGGGAAACGCCTGGGAGAACCGCTCGTCGACGATGAGGCCCGCGTTCATGGGCACGTCGGCGAACGTCGTCGCCTGCACGCACCAGATGACGGTCGGCGGCTTGTCCGGGTGACTGTCGAGGACCCAGTCGGTGATCGCCCACGCATCCTCGGGGCGGCCGTTATGAAGGGCGAAATTGAAGGCCGTGAGATGGGTGCGGCTCCTGATCGTGGCAGGGTCCATGCGCAGCCCGCGCGAGCCTCCGAAGACCAGCACGCGCGGCACCTTGGCCATCTCCTCGTACACGTCGGCCTTGAAGCTCCGGTCGGTGCCACGGCTGCGGTAGCGTTTGAGCTGCCAGGTGGGCGTTGCATCGTCGCCGCTGGCGAGAGGGATGCCGACGCCCAAAAGGAAGGCAGCGCCCAGCGCGACCAGCGCGAGCTTGGCACCCCAGCCACTCCACGAGCGTCCCATCACGTCGACCCCCTCCTTCCCTCGAGGGTATCAAGCCCCGGAGCCGGCCTCAAACCGCGCGCGCCGGGCCACGGCGAGCGGGGCCTCGGCGAACCGGCCCCGGCTCACGGCGCCGCCGAGGTGGTCCCGTCCGAGAGATTGACCGCGAGCGTGAAGGCGGTGCCGGAGCCCGGCGTGTAGACGTAGTCGCCCACGCCGTCGCCCTGCTTCATCGGCGCATCGGTGAAGGCGTTCGTGGGCCACGGCTGGACGAACGCCCCCAGCGTGGCCTCCGAGGCGTCCGGGGGCAGCGTACCGGTGGAGGCAATGAAGGCCTGGACGCCCGTCTTGACCATCATGAGCTGCGCCTTGGCCGCCGCGTCTTTGGCCACGTCGATCTGCCCCGTCGTCTTCTCCACCGCCTGCTCGCGCAAGCCGCAGCCGGCGACCGCCGACGTGATGACAAGCGCGAGCGTGACGAGGACGACGATGCCTGCGATGCGTTTCATGCGCTTGCCTTTCGGAGGTCTCTCGTGTGCCTCTTCATCGGCAGCATTCGGCGCGGACTGGAGCGCGGTCCGATGCGGGGGCATACTGGGTGCATGGGTCGCCTCGCCAAGCCGCGCCTGTATCGTCGCGACTGGGTCGGCGACGGCGTCCTCACGATCCTCGCCGGAGCCGTCCTCCTCGTCGCCCTGCTCCTGCCGTGGGCCAACGAAGACGGGCCGGGCCAGGTCAACTACAGCCTCACCATGCCGGACGGCATCAACGGCGTGCTGCAGACGCAGTGGGGCACGCCGGCCCTCGTCCTCGCCCTCTCCGTGGTGTGTCTCGGCGTGGCCACGACGCTGACCAAGCCACGCCGCTTCTCCTGGGCGCTCGGCGTACTCATCGCCGCCTGCGGCGTCGCCGTCGTCGGCGTCGGCCGCGACGCCGCCGTTCAGATCGCCTTCATGAGCCCCGGCATCGGCCTGTATCTGACCGTGTTCGCCGGCGTCCTGCTCGTACCCATCGGCGTCGCGGCGGCGGCGGTCGGATGGCTCGTCGCCCGCCCGCCGACCTCGGCCGCTCCGGCCCCGCCGGCCCCCGGAGGCGCCCCACCGAGCTGATCGGCGCGCGACGGTCTTCCTTCTTCTCGGTGTGCGAACATTCCACGCCCTGCCGGCATCTAACGCTTTGGGAGCGCGGTGAGAGCTGGGGTGCACGCCGCGCCGAAAGAGGCGAGGCGTTGTGGCGGATGTAGCATCCAGGCAGGGGTCCGTGGACCGGGAGACGGCGCCGGCCGACCTGCGGCCGGCTCGGGCTCCGGGCGCACGCTGGGGAGGTCTCCCGGTGGAGACCGAAGCGCGAGACGACGAGGAGCGGGAGATCGACGCTCGCGTGGTCACCCAGGCGAGCCATGGGGACCGCGCGGCGTTCGCCGCCATCGTCCACCACTATGAACGCCGGCTTCGCGTGCTCGCCTACCAGATCCTCCAGGACCCGCAGGCGATGGACGACGCCCTGCAGGACGTCTTCGCCGCGGCCTACGCGGCACTCCCCGGCTTCAGGGGCGACGCAGCTCTCGGCACGTGGCTGCACCGCATCACCTGCAACGTGTGCCTCCAGTCGCTGCGCACGGCGTCTCGCCGTCCGGCGATCGCCGACGACCCCCCGGACGACGAGGATCTGCCGGCGCGTGAAGAGACCGCCGCAGTGATCGATAAGGCCGCGATCGCGGAGGCCCTTGCCGCCTTGCCCGCGGAACAACGCATCCTGGTGCTGCTCGTCGACCGCGACGGTTACGACTACCGCGCGGCGGCGGACCTGGTCGGCATCCCCAGAGGAACCGTGGCGTCACGCCTGGCCTGCGCGCGCGCAGCACTGCGCGCGCGCCTCGGCCTCGGAGCGACGCCTGTGGAGGAGGAGCGATGAACGACTATCGCGACATTCAGCTCGGCGATCTGCTGCGCCGCGCCGGTGAGGCGCCGCCCCTGGCCGTCGACTTCGACGAGCGGCTGTGGGCGAAGATCGATGGTGAGTGCGCCGGCAGATCTCGCGGAATGGGCTCGCGTCCCTCGCGCCTCCGGCGCTTCGCGCGAGCCCACCGCTGGGGCTTGGTGACCGCCGCAACGGCGGCGGCCGTCGCGGCGCTGGTCTTCTCCGGCCTGCCGGGAGCGGGGATCATGACCGAGAACGCCGGAGAGACGGTGCCCGGCGGCTCGGCGGCGCAGGACCCAGCGGCGCCCGTCTTCAGCGGCCCCGAACCGGCATCGGCCGCCGAGGTGGCGGACATCGTGCAGGAGGCGCTGCGCGACGCCACCGCGATCGTCGCCGACCTGTACTACTGCGACTACAAAGCCATCCGTCTCGACCGCCTGAAAGCAGACGATAACCGGACGCGGCTGGTCGTCTGCGCCGACGGCAGCTATCGAGCGACGCCCCTTGAGAGGCTAGTGCCGGTGAAATGGGGTGACCGGACGATCGACGTTCCCGGCA
>CAZJGT010000059.1:0-263 GCA_964545565.1 uncultured Thermoleophilia bacterium | reverse complement strand
TCGTCGGCAGCGACAAGGGAGGGGACGCCGCCTACGACGCGACCACGGGGGTCCGGCGCAGCTGGGGGGCGGACTTCGACCGCATGATGGTCGCGCCGCCGGGCGCCTACGAAAGCGAGAACGAGGTCCCGCTCGAGCGAGTCGAGGCCGCGGTCTTCGTCGATGCCCGGGAAGAGACCGGCTGCGACCCGACGGAAGGCAGCGTCGACTCGATGAACTACCCGGTTCCCTACATCGGGCCGACGCAGTTCAGCGGGGTGGTC
>CAZJGT010000058.1:0-12759 GCA_964545565.1 uncultured Thermoleophilia bacterium | reverse complement strand
GTAAACGAGGATGACCCTGCGGTCATGCTCGTACACCACTTGACGGGACGTGGCCGCGGGCGGCGTGCCCGTGGGGCGGGTGGTGGAGCAGACACATCGGCTCGCCACCGTGGTAACGTGATGCGATCTGGCCTTGAGGCGACGACGCGCCTGCCGACCGGTGAGGCCGAGAAGGGAGTCGGAATGGGCTGCTGTCTGATCGTGGGAGTGCTGGCGGCATCGCCGCGCATCATCCTGTTCGGCCTCTGGCTGTTCACCGACTACCTCAGCCGCATCGGCCTGCCCTTCTTCTGGGGTCTCATCGGCTTCCTCTTCGTGCCCTGCACCACCATCGCGTACGCGATCGCGGAGAACTCGTTCGGAGGGCTCGAAGGATGGGGCACGGTCGTCTTCGCGGCGGGCATTCTTCTGGACATCCTGCTCTACGCGAGCGGTCGCAGGAGCCGCCGGGAGCGGCGCGTGACCTGAGATCCGCTTCGGCGGCAACGCCGCCGCCGGCTCACGCGCCTGTGTGGGGCGCGACGCCTCCGCCGGCCGGCGTAGGATCGGCTTCGCCGGCCAGCGCCGCCGCCGGCCGCAGCCGCCAGACGTCCTTGACGAGCAGTACCCAGAACGCGGCGACAAGACCGAGACCGCCTGAGACCCAGCACATGGTGGTGACCCCGAACCGCTCGGCCAGCGGGCCGGCCACCGCCAAGCCGACCGGCCACAGCGCCAGCGACGCCATCCAGTCCCACGCCGTCACGCGGCCGAGCGACTCCCTGGCGATCTGCGTCTGCAGGGTCGTGTTCCACACCGCGACCAGGATGCCGACCGTCACGCCCCGCAGGGTGTAGACGACGCCGAGGACCCAGGGGTCTCCGAAGATCGCGAGCGCCAGCGGCGCCGCCACGGCGGTGCTGCCGGTCAGGGTGACGGTGATCATAGGCCGCTTGGGCCGGTAACGCATGGCGATCGCCATGCCGGCGATCATCCCGGCGCTGAAGACCGCTTGCAGCCAGCCCCACGCGACGGCGCCGTATCCCTGCTCGCGCAGACCCAGCGGGCCAAGGATCTGGAACGGCGCGATGACGATGCACAGGACCAGGCATACCCGCAGCAGCATCACCCACAGCCAGGTGCGCGACTTCACCTCTCGCCAGCCGGCGCGCAGCTCCGCGGCAAAGCCCTGGACGGCAGCGCTCTTGACCGCCGCCGGTACGTGAAGGCGTGCCAGGAAGGAGGCGCTGACGAGGAAGGTGGCGCCGTCGATGGCGACGGCGCCGCCGGCGCCGATGACGGCTACGAGCACGCCGGCGATCGCCGGCCCGACCATCCAGCCGAAGTTGTCGCTCATGCCCATGAGCGCGTTCGCCTGCTGGAGCTGCCGCGGCGGCACGAGCTGCGGCAGGATCGCGCCCGCCGCCGGACGGAAGAACGCCTCGGCGGCGCCGTGCAGACCGGCGAGCACGGCGAGCTGCCAGATCTGCGCCGTGCCCGTCAGGAGCAACACGGCCGCGGTGATCTGCACGGCCGCGCGAACGAGGTCACTGCCCATCATGAGGGCCGCGCGCGGAAGCCTGTCCGCCCATACGCCGCCGACCAGCGCCAAGGCGACCAGCGGCACGCTCTGCGCCGCCAGCACGATGCCGAGGTCGGTGCCCGACCCGGTCAGGTCGAGCACGGCGAAGGTGAGCGCGACCGGCGTGATGCCGTCGCCGAACACCGAGACGCTCTGCGCGATGAAGACGTTGCGGAAGTCGCGCCGGTGCAGTACGCCGGCGCCCTCACGAAGGCGTGCGGGGATGAGGCGAGAGGGCCGCATGCGCGGATTCTACAGGCGCGGCAGGTCGCGCATGCGTCGCGCGGCCGCCCGGTCTACGACATCCTGGTCGCTCCCCGCGCCGCCCAGAGGGCCATGATGCCCGTCAGGGTCGCGAAGCCGAACGTGACGGCGAACCCCACGAGAAGCGAGGTCGCGTCCCACCCGGTGTTCAGCAACGAGCGCATCGACTCGAAGACGTAGGTCGTGGGATTGATCGTCGCCGCCACCTTGAGCCAGCCGGCGGTGACGTACTCCTTGGGGACGAAGGTGTAGCTCAGGAAGATGAGCGGGAAGAAGGCGAAGGTCGCCGCCTGCGCCGCTGCTGCGTTCTTCGTCTTGAGCGCCATGAAGGCTGCGTATCCCGCGAACGCCATCCCCCACAGGAAGGCGAGTACGACGACCAGCGCGAACCCCGCGGGCCCGGCGGCGACCTTGAGCCCGAGCGCGAGGGCGATCAGCATGACCAGCACGACCTGGGCTGTGAGGACGATGGCGCTCGCGATCATCGGCCCCCAGATCACCGAGAGCCTTCGCGTGGGCGTCAGGAGGAGCTTGGTGAAGTAGCCGTTGTCCATGTCCTTGATGAGCGTCTGCCCGGCGAGGCCGGCGCCGCCGACCGCCGCTGAGACGATGGCGACCGGGAGGATGAATCCCAGATACGAGCCTTGGAACCCCGGCAGCTCGGCGACCGACGAAAGGCCGCTGTTGTAGACGAAGAGGAAGAAGACGCTGATGGCGATGTTGGGGAGGACCGTCGCCGGCTCGCGCAGGGTGTTGCGCAGCGAGCGGCCGATGAGGAGCAGGGTGTCGTTCATGACGTGACCTCCACGGGGGAGACGGGGTCTCCGTCCCCCGCCTCGTCCACCTCATGCTCAAGTGCCTCACCGGTGACGCGCAGGAACACGTCATCGAGGCTCGGCTGCTCGATCGTGAGGCCCTGCAGGCGGATGCCCGCGGCGTCGAGCGCGCGGACCAGTTCGGGGACGCGCTCTGCGGCGTGCTCGTAGTACAGTCGCAGCTCGCGGTCGGCGCGCTGGCGTTCGGGAGCGGCAGCGGCGAGCGCGCTATCGGCGCTCGCGGCTTCTTCGCGCGAGCCGAACTCAAGCTCGACCACCTCGTTGCCCACCTCGCGCTTGAGGTCGCCCGGGGTTCCCTGCGCGACGATCTTCCCCTTGTTGATGATCGCGATCCGGTCTGCCAGGCGGTCGGCCTCCTCGAGGTACTGTGTGGTGAGGAAGATGGTCATGCCCAGCTCGTCGTTGAGGCGACGCACCTCCTCCCAGATAGCGGCGCGGCTGGCCGGATCCAGGCCCGTGGTCGGCTCGTCAAGGAACAGGATGCGCGGATCGTGGACGAGTGCCAGGGCGAGATCGAGCCGGCGCTTCATGCCTCCGGAGTACGCGCCGGTTCGCTTCTTGGGGTCCACGTCGTCGAGTCCGACCGTCACCAGGAGACGCTCCGCCGTCTTGCGCGCCTCGTCCCGTGGCGTGCCGAACAGCTCGCTCTGCAGCATGAGCAGTTCGCGGGCGGTCATCAGCGGGTCGAGTCCGACGTCCTGGAGGGCGACGCCGATCGATCCACGGACCTTGCCGCCCTGCTGGGCGACGTCGTACCCGGCGACCGTCGCACGACCGCCGGTCGCGTTGAGGATGGTCGTCAGGATCTTCACCAGCGTCGACTTGCCGGCGCCGTTGGGGCCGAGAAACCCGAGGATCTGACCCCCGGGGACTTCGAGGTCGACGTCGTCTACGGCGTGGAGAGCGCCGAAGTCCCGGCGCAGGGACTCGGCGGTGATGCTGCGGTCGCCGCCGTCTGATGCTGTGGTCACCGGATCCTCCTCGCGCTTCCACAGGGATGCTGGAGGCGGCATTCCCCGCGCTGCGGTCGGCTAACCTCCGAGGGTCGGGGGTATGACCTCGACAACGACTGAGGGAGGGGTCTGATGCCGATCTTCGAATGGCGCAGCACTATGCCGGCGTCGGCCGACGAGGTGTACGCCTACCATGCACGGCCGGGCGCTTTTCGGCGGCTCGCGCCGCCGTGGCAGAAGCTGCGGGTAGCGGAGGAGTCGGGTGACGTGACCGGCGGACGCGTCGCCTTTGACGTCTGGTTCGGACCCCTCAAGCGGCACTGGCTGGCGGAGATGGGTGGCGCGAGGCCGGGGCGACAGTTCATCGACCGGCAGCTCGAGGGCCCGTTTGCGACGTGGGAGCATACGCACCGCTTCGTGCCCGACGGTGACGAACGCAGCGTACTCCTCGACCACATCGAGTACAGCCTGCCGGCCGGCGGACTCACCGACGGTGTCGGTGAGGGACCGGCCGGCAAGATGCTCTCGCGCCTCTTTCGCTTTCGCCACGAGCGCACGCGGCTGGACCTCGACCGGCATGCGACCTGGAGAGACCGCCCGGCCCTGACGGTGGCCATCGCCGGCGCGAGCGGGCTCGTCGGCTCGCACCTCGCCGACTACCTGACGAGCGCCGGTCACCGCGTGGTGCGACTGGTCCGGCGCCCGGACGCGGGACCGGGGGAGATCCCCTGGGACCCCGCCTCCGGTACGCTGTCTCCAGGCGCAATGGAGGGCGTCGACGCCGTCGTGAATCTGGCGGGGGTGACCATCGCCGGCGTGTGGACCCCCCGGCGCAAGCGGGCGATCCTGCAAAGCCGCGTGCAGGCCACGCGGACCCTGGTCACGGCCATCGCCCGGATGGACGCTCCGCCGCCGGTGCTGGTGAGCGCCTCCGCGGTGGGCGCCTACGGCTCCCGCGGCGACGCCGTCATCACCGAGGCGACGGAGCTCGGCTCCGGCTTTCTCGCCGACGTCTGTCGTGCCTGGGAGGCTGCGGCCGCGCCGGTCCGCGACGTCGGCGTTCGTCTGGTGACGACCCGCTTCGGCATCGTCGTGAGCGCAGCGGGCGGGGCTGTCGCCACGATGCTGCCCGCCTTCCGGGCGGGCTTGGGCGCGCGGTTCGGGAGCGGCGACCAATACTGGGCGTGGGTCGGCCTCGACGACGTGCTCGCGGCGATCGAGTGGGCGATCCACGATGAGGAGCTCGAGGATGTGGTGAACGTGACCGCCCCGGAACCTCTGACCAACCGCGAGGTCACGAAGACCATCGGCCGCGTGCTGCGTCGCCCGGCTGCGCTGGCGGCGCCGGCTCTCGTCCTCAAGCACGGTCTCGGCGGTATGGGAGACGAGATGCTGCTGGCGAGCCAGCGAGCCCTCCCAGAGCGTCTTGAGGAGCGAGGCTTCCGCTTCTCCTTCCCCGAGCTTGCCGGAGCCCTGCGCTATGAGTTGGGCCGCGGCTGAGGGGGTGACGATCGGTGTCGAACGAGGCTGATGCCGTCCGCGCCGTGCTGACACGGCTCGACGACTTGTACCGGGCTCGCGACCTTGAGCGGCTGGACGAGGCGATGGACCTGTTCGTGCCCGGGGATGAGCCCGAGATGGTAGGTACCGAAGCGGCGGTGCGCGGTGATCCCGACTGGGCCGTGGGCCGCGACGCCGTGCGCACGATCACCGAATGGGACTGGCGTTACTGGTGGGAGGTCGAGCTGGACGTGCCCGCGGCTCGGATCACGGTGGCCGGCGACTGCGCCTGGGCCACGCTGCCCGGCGCTCTCGTGCAGTCCGAGCGCGGCCGCGAAGGGACACGATCGTCCGTCCGTCAGACGAGCCTGGCGCAGATCGGCGAGATGCTCGTAGACGAGGGCCGGTCGCTTGGACGACGTCTGACCGACGTCTCCCGCATCTCCGGCGCGAGGGCGCGCGAGTTGGAGGCGCCCCTGGGCTATCGACGGCCGATCACCCTCACGGCGACATTGGTGCGGCGTGAACAGGTGTGGCTGTTCCACACGACCCATTGGGCGATCGCGGCGGAGTAGCTCTCAGTAGGCGATGGCCACGGCGTGGCCGACGTCGCCCCTCAGCGTCAGCTGATCGAGCAGGTACTCGGCCACGTCCGCGCGGGCGATCCGACGGCCGCCGGGAAGCGAGTAACCGGGCTCGGCGCGGTATCGCCCCCGGGGCTGCCCGTCTGTGAGCACGCCGGAGACGCGCACGATGGTCCACTCCAGTCCACTCTGGCGCACGCTGGTCTCCATGCGGCGCAGATCGGCGTACGCGTGCCTCAGGAGGAGCGGCTTGACGACCCGTTCGTAGACCCACGGGAGGTTCGGGTCCGGTTCGGGCCCGGTCCCGCTGGCCGACAAGACGATGAGTCGTCGCACCCGGTAGCGCTGCATGGAGCGGATCACGTTGAGCGTCCCGAGGGCGTTGACCGCGGGTTCGCTCTTTCGATGCGCCGCGCTGAGGGCGACGAGCACGGCGTCCTGGCCGTCGACGGCATCGCTGACGATGCCTCCGTCGAGGACGTCGCCGGCGACTACGCGGACACTGTCTGCCAACGCGCCGAGCTTCTCCGGCGCGCGCGCCAGTGCGGTCACTTCGTGGCCTCGGTCCAGCGCGCCGTCCAGCAGCAGCCTCCCGGTACGACCGGTCGCTCCGACGACGAGAACCTTCATGCTTGCATGGTACCCGAGCGCAGCCATCCACGCGCTCGGGGCCGCGCTCGAGTCTCTTCATCGCCTGCCCCGCGGCCGTGTGGAGACTGGGCCGTCACTCGCCGCTCGGATACCATGAGCGCGTGAATGCGGATTTGGCGGGCAGAGTCGTCCTCGTGACGGGGGCGAGCATCGGCATCGGGCGCTCGATCGCGCTGCGCTTCGCCGTCGCCGGATGCCGGCTCGCGCTCACCTGCTCCGAGCACTGCGCCGAGGCCGAGGAGGTCGCGGGACGCTGCCGAGGCCTCGGCTCCCCGGATGTCGCCGTGTGGTCGCTCCAGCTGGAGGACGACGACAGCATCCGCACGCTGGCCGAGGATGTGCGCGACCACTTCGGCTTGGTCGATGTTCTGGTGAACAACGCCGGTGTGATCAGCTGGAGACCCTTCCTCGATCAGGACCTCAGGCAGATCGACCGGCAGGTCGACGTGAACCTGCTCGGCGTGATGAAGCTCACGTGGTGCTTTCTGCCGCTGGTGAACGATGTGATCCTCACGATCGGCAGTACCGCGGCCCTCCACCGATCGCGCACGCCGCCGACTTACTGCGCCACCAAATGGGGCCTGCGTGGATTCGTCAAGGCGCTGGCGTCGGAACATCCGGACAAGCGGATCGTGAGCGTCCATCCCACGGTGACGGCGACGCGCATGAACGACCTGCGGGGTATGCCGCCGGAGCGCGTCGCCGAGATCGTCTTCCGGGTGGCCGCCGGGGAGATCGAGGTGGAGCCCGGCGGCGATGTGGACATGCGGGAGTACGCGCGCGACTGACCACACGGCGACCCGCCACGTCTATGAACGAAAGGGCCGGGATGGCATGACACCACCCCGGCCCGTCTTCCTGTCGCCGCCCAGAGGGGGCGGACGGACGGTCTCGCCGGCCGCTCATCCGGCCGTCTTCGCGGTCACGGTCACTCGTACTGGATGGCCTCGAGGATCCGCGTGCCCGCGGCGCGGCGCGCCGGCAGCACCGCCGCGACCACGCCGACGACCACGGCGAGCACCAGGAACATGCCCAGCTGCAGCCACGGCAGGCTGAACACGAGGCCGTCGCCGCCGAGCTGCGTGACGATCACGTAGCCCATGGCGATGCCGACCAGCGTGCCGAGCACGCCGCCGATCACGGCGGTGATCACGCTCTCGTAGCGGACCATCTGGCCGAGCTGCCGCCGGGTGGCGCCGATGGCGCGCAGCATGCCGATCTCGCGGGTGCGCTCGTGCACGCTCAGCACCAGCGTGTTGACGATTCCGAAGATCGAGATGATCACGCTCATGGCCAGCAGGCCGTAGAACATCATGAGGATCTGGTCGACCTGTCTGTTGATGGCGTCGAGGTACTCGGTCTTGGTCTGGACCTTCTGCGTCGGGAACTCGGCGAGGGCCTTCTGGACTGCCGCCCGGGTCCCGTCGCTGCCGTTCGTGCGCACGAGCATCATGCCGGCCGCCGTCGGGACGTCCAGCTTCTCGAGCGTGTCGAGGCTGATCATCATGCCGGTGTAGGCCATCTGGTCGCGGTAGAACCCGAGCACGGTGAGCTCGGCCTTCTCGCCGGTCTGACTGGTGACGGCGATCGTTTCGCCGGCCGCGGCCTTGGCGGCGATCGGGGAGCCGTCCTCGAGGATCACGCCGTTCGCGTCGAGTTCGGTGAACAGGGCATCACTGCCGCCGCGCCGCCAGTCGTGGCCCCAGACCTCCGGCCACACGGAAGGATCCACGGCGTTGGCGGTGATGATGCCGCCGCCCTCGACCTTGAGAGCCGCCCAGGCGACGCCGGCCGCGGCCTCGACGCCGGGTACGTCCTCGAGGCTGCGCACTGACTTCTGAGGCACGGTGAGGAAGGCGCTTTGGTCCTGGGCGACCAGGTCGGCGCGTGTGGACGTGCTGATGGCGTCGCTGAACGAACCCTTCATCGCCTGGGCGAACACGGCGACGAACACGACCATCGCGAGGCCGATCATGAGCGCCGCCGCGGTCGCCGCGGTGCGCGACGGATTGCGGCCGGCGTTGTCGCGGGCCAGGCGACCACTGGTAGGCGCCAGCCTCTCCATCGGCCAGCCGATGACCCGGCTCGCCGGCCGGACGATGAACTTGGCCAGCATGGCGATGGCGACGAAGAGGAGCAGCGCGCCGAGGCCCATGAACAGGAGGCGTCCGTTGGTCCCGCCGTCGGTGAAGATGCCGTAGGCGAGTGAACCGCCACCGAGGGCGGCGAGGGCCATGGCGATCGCCGTACTGAACTTCGTGAAGCGCGTCGGTGGCAGAGCCGCGCCCTCCTGGAGGGCCGCCACCGGCGGCACCCGCGTGGCGCGCAGGGCCGGGGCGAGCGCCGAGAGGAGTGTGACACCGACGCCGACGAGCACCGCGATGAGGATGGTCCGGGGTTCGAGGGCGATGCCGGCCGTCGGGATATCGGCGCCGACGGCCTTGAAGAGCACATTGATGCTCTTGGCGACGCCGAGGCCGGCGACGATGCCGACCGCCGAGGCCAGCACGCCGAGCGTGAGCGCCTCGGCGACCACCGACGTGAGCACCTGGCGGCGGCCGGCGCCGAGGGCGCGCAGCATCGCGAACTCGCGCCGCCGCTGCGCCACGGTGATGCTGAAGGCGTTGAAGATGATGAACGCGCCGACAAAGACGGAGACGCCGGCGAACGCCAGGAGCACCGGCGTGAGGAACGAGCCGATCGCGTCGGTCGTCTCGGCGGTCCGATCGGCGGCGGCCTGATCGCCTGTCTTGACGCTGACACCCGCCGGCAGCGCGGCCTTGACGTCTGCGGCAAGCTCCCCGGGGGTCACGCCCGGATCGGCGGAGACGGAGATGCCGCTGAGCCTGCCGGGCTCGCCGCCCCAGCGCTGCACGTCCTGCAGACGGCCGGCCACGACGACGGTGCCGCCGAGGGACACGGAGTCACCCCACTCGAAGACGCCGGCGACTCTGACGTGCTGGAGGCCGGCCGGAGCGGCGACGGTGAAGGTGTCGCCGGGCTTGAGCCCGGCCTCGTCGGCGAAGCTCCTGATGATCGAGACCTCGTCACGCCCTCGGATCTCGCGGCCGTCCACCACGGTGGCCTGGTTGAAGGGTGCGCCCAGCCCGGTCGTGAGCAGGGTGGGGGCGCCGCCGGTCTCGACGGGCTTGCCGTCGACGATCGCGGCGCCCGCCGTCTCGTAGACGCCGGCGGCCTTGTCGACGCCGGGCGCTGCCAGCACCCGGGCAACGAGGTCGTCGCTCAGCGTCTGGGTCGCCCCGCCCTCGAGGCTGGTGAATGAACGCTTCGGCTCGACCTGCACGGCCGTGCCCTTGAGGGAAGTCTCGATGATGTCGGCGAACCCGTTGTCGATCTGGTCGGTCAGGACGTACGTGCCGGTGATCATCGCCACCCCCAGCAGGATCGCCAGCAGCGTGAGGATGGTCCGGAGCGGCCGGCTGGCCAGGTTGCGGAAGGCGAGGCGGGTCATCGCGGCACCTCGAGACCCTTGATGGTGTCGTAGATGGCGTCGCGGGTCATGCTGTCCTCGTCCAGCTCGATGCGGCCGTCCTTGAGGAAGACGACGCGGTCGGCGATGCTGGCCGCGTGGGCGTCGTGCGTGACCATGATCACGGTCTGGCCGAACTCGTCGACGCTGCGGCGAAGCAGGTCGAGCACCTCGCCGCCGGTGCGCGAGTCGAGGTTGCCGGTGGGCTCGTCGGCGAAGAGTACTGCCGGCCGCGTGATGAGCGCGCGAGCGACGGCGACGCGCTGCTGCTGGCCGCCGGAGAGTTCGGCCGGGCGGTGCGTCAGCCGGTCCTGCAGGCCGACGGCTTCGATCACGGTGCGCCGCCAAGCCTCATCGGCGCGTCGCCGGGCGAGCGACAGCGGCAACACGATGTTCTCGTCCGCGGTCAGCGTGGCGAGCAGGTTGAAGCTCTGGAAGATGAAGCCGATCTTGTCGCGACGCAGCTGCGTCAGCTTCTTCTCCTTGAGCCCGGTGATCTCGACACCGTCAATGGCGACCTCACCATCGGTCGGCTGGTCCAGGCCGGCGAGGATGTGCATGAGCGTGCTCTTGCCGGAGCCGGACGGACCCATGATCGCCGTGAGTCGCCCCTCCGTGATGTCGATGTCGACATCGCGCAGGGCGTGCACGGCGGCGTCGCCCTTGCCATAGGTGCGGGCGAGGCCGCGCGCCGTGACGACGGCGCGGCCGACGGTGCGCTTCGTGAAGAGCGACTCGGTGGTGAGCTCTTGCGCGAGCCGCGCGAGGGTCTCGCGCGTATCGGTCAGCTCGTGCTGCGGCATGGTCGTGGTTCGCATCGTCTCTCCTCCTCGTTCTGACTGGTGAGGAGAGGCTACGGGCAGCGCCGTTCGGGCGAATCGCCCGGCGGTGGTGGATCGATCAGCGCGCCGGGGAGATATCCGCGGCCTTCGATGGACCTCCCACGGGGGACCCGGCGCTACCCCCACCAGGGATCGCCTCCATCGGGGAGGGTACGGCGGTCGCCCTGCCCGAACAGACGGTGCCGTCGGTGTGCTCGGCAAGGGCCTGCCGGGACCACCCCCGCCGTGGTAGCGTGCCGTCCGGAGCGCGAAGCAGATCTACCGCTCCAGGTCTCCCGCCGCCTCCGGCTGGTAGAGCACCTTCTCCACGAGGAATCGTCGCAGCCCGGATGGCACGGGCCACTCGATGACGTCGCCTTCCTTGAACCCGAGGATGGCGGTCCCTACGGGAGCAAGAACGGAGATGGCGCCCGCGTCGATGTCCGCGTCCGCGGGGAAGACCAGGGTGATCGTCTTCTCCTTGGACTGCTCGACGTCACGCAGGATGACCGAGGAGTTCATCGTGACGGTATTGGACGGGATGGCCTCCGGCGCGACGATGGTGGCCCGGTCGAGCTCCCCTGCCAAAGCAGCCAGGTCCTTTCGACCTCCAAAGTCGTCCATCTCGTCGATCAGCGTGCGCAGACGGTCGGCATCATGCTGCGTGATGACGATCTGCCTCTCGACCATGATGTCTCCAATCATCTGTTCTCGTGGCACGGCGAGCCGGTGTGCCCGTTGCCGGACGGGTACGTTCAGTATGCCCGCTGCCGTCGCTCCGGCTCCTACTTCGCCGCCGCTCCGCGTTGCTCCGCGGCGGCCGGCTCCTTGTCCATACGCACGGCGCAGACCTTGAACTCCGCCGTCATCGTCACAGGATCGCCGGCCGCGTTGGTGAGCTCGTTGACCGGTGATTCCTTGTAGTGGAACGTCATGAACATGGTGCCGACCGGCACGCGCTCGGTGGTCACGATACGCGTCGTGATCGAGCCGCGGCGTGAGGTCACCCGGACCATCCCCCCGTCCGCCACGCCGAGGCGCTCGGCGTCGGCCGGGTTCACCTCGGCGAGCTCGTGCGGTCGCAGCCACTCGAGGTTCTGCGAGAGCCGGGTCATGATGTTGTAGTGGTACAGCATGCGCCCGGTAGTGAGCAGCATGGGGTACTCGTCGTCGGTGAGTTCGGCCGGCTCCTGGTAGGGGATGCCCTGGAGAAGACCCTTGCCGCGCGTGAACGTGCCGCGATGCAGGACGGGCGTGCCGGGATGGTCCTCGGTGGGGACCGGCCATTGGAGGCCCGTGGTGCCCAGGCGTTCGTAGGTCATGCCCGCGTACTGCGGCACGACCGTGCGGATCTCCTCGAAGATGTCCTCGGGCGAGTCGTAGTGCCACGGTATGCCCATGCGCCTGCCGAGGTCCTGGATGATCTGCCAGTCGGCGCGCGCCTGCCCGGGTGGCTCGACGGCCTTGCGCACACGCTGGACGCGGCGCTCGGTGTTGGTGAAGGTGCCGTCCTTCTCGGCGTACAGCGCCGCCGGCAGGAACACGTCGGCGTACTTCGCCGTCTCGGTCATGAAGATGTTCTGAGCCACCAGGAAGTCGAGATTGCCCAGCGCCCTGCGCACGTGGTTGGCGTCGGCGTCGGTGAGCGCCGGGTCCTCGCCCATGATGTACATGGCCTTGAGCGTGCCGTGCACGGCCAGGTCGAACATCTCGGGGATGCGCAGGCCCATGTCCTGCGGCATCTGCACGCCGTACAGCTCGGTGAACTTCTTCTGCGCCTCGATGTCGAGCACGCTCGGGTAGCCGGGGAACGAGTTGGGCAGGGCGCCCATGTCGCAGGAGCCCTGCACGTTGTTCTGGCCGCGCATGGGGTTGACGCCGGCGTTGGGGAAGCCGAGGTGCCCGGTCACCATGGCGAGGTTGGCGAGGTTCATGACGTTCGCCGTGCCGACCGTGTGCTCGGTGATGCCGAGCGTGTAGAAGATGCCGGCCTTGGGCGTCGTCGCGTACAGCTCCGCCGCCGCATAAATGGTCCCGGCCGGCACGCCGCAGATCTCGGAGGCGCGTTCGGCCGGCCAGTCCTTGACGGTCTCCCAGAG
>CAZJGT010000057.1:0-12765 GCA_964545565.1 uncultured Thermoleophilia bacterium | reverse complement strand
ATCGACGCCGCCGTGTCGTTCGACATGGCGGCGGCGCGGCGCGTGGTCGAGATGGGGCGCGCCGCGCGCAACGCCGCGGCCGTCAAGACGCGCCAGCCGCTGGCGGAGGTGGTCGTCGCGTTGCCGGAGGCCGAGGCACGAGCCGTGGAGCGCCTGCGCGAGGTCGTGCTCGACGAGCTCAACGTCAAGGAACTGCGCGTCGTGGACGGAGAGGCCGAGCTCGTCGCCTACGTGGTCAAGCCCAACCTCAAGGTCCTCGGGCCGAAGCTCGGCAAGCGCATCGGCCCGTTGCAGGCGGCGCTCAAGCAGGCCGACACGGCGGCGCTCGTCGCCGCGGTGCGGAGCGATGGCGGCGTCAGCATCGACCTGCCGGACGGCGAGCTCCGTCTCGCGGAGGAGGAGCTCCTCATCGAGACCGGCTCGCCGGACGGCTACCGGGTGGAGAGCGAGGTCGGTCGCGTGGTCGCGCTCAAGACCGGCGTCGACGACGCGCTGCGCGAGGAGGGCCTCGCGCGCGAGCTCATCCACGCCGTCCAGCTCGCGCGCAAGGCCGCCGAGCTGCGCATCGAGGACACCATCAGCCTGACGCTGGACGTGCCGGAGGAGCTCCGCCCGCCGGCCGACCGCCACCGCGCCGCGATCATGGCCGAGACCCTCGCCACCGAGTACGCGCTCGGCGCCGCGCTAGGCGAGCATCGCGAGACGACCAAGGTCGACGGTCACGAAGTAGGTATCGGTATCACCGTCACGGGTACTATCTTCACGGTGACGTACGGCTGACGGCGACTCGCCGGCCCGGCGACGAAGGGAGAGGCCATGGAACCGATGCGAGAAGCGTCGCTCGACCTGCTCGTGGATCTCGCCCAGCCCGTGCCGGACGACGCGGCGCTGGACTACGCGACCGGCGCCGGCATGGCGGGCTTCTCCATCGCCCCGGAGGTCGAGACCGTCGAAGCCGTCGACGAGCTGCCGGAGATGCTCGAGGAGGGTCAGCGCCTGGCGCTCGAGCTCGGCCTCGTCAACGTCGCCTTCTCGCTGGTCGACCTCCACGCGCTGCCCTACAGGGACGGCGCCTTCACGCTGATCCTCTGCCAGGACGCGCTTCATCTGCTGCCTGATCCCGCGAGGGCGCTGGCCGAGATGCAACGCGTGCTGTCCTCTGACGGGCGCGTCGTGCTCCTCGAGCCGGTCGTGGATGAGGCGACGGATGAGGACTTCAACGAACTCGCGCGGCTGCGCGAGCCGGCACACCGCCGCTACTACCGTGGCGACGAGCTCGCCGCCATCGTCGCAGACGCCGGCCTCGCCGTGAAGCGCCACGACCAGCTGCGGCGCACCATCGACCTCGACTACTGGCTGCAGGCGGCCGCGGTTCCCCTACCGAAGGCGAACCTCGTCCGCGGCCGCTTCAAGTCCCTCCCGGTGGACGTGCAGGCGAGCATGGACGTCGCCTTCTCCGACAGGAGCGTCAGCTTCAGCTACGACGTCGCCGGACTGCGTCTCGAACGGGCCTGAGCCCGAGCGCGGCTGAGGGCATCTCGCCGCCGCATCGGCCCCGTCTCTCCACTGAGATGCGTCCTTCTTGGGCTCCGCCTCCACAGTCGCTGCTACGCTCGGCTGCGCTGCCTCAGTCGGCTGTCGGCGCCTCTCCTCCCAGGGCCAGGGTGGCCTCGGACCGCCCTGATCCTCGGTCCAGATCCCCTCAGAGGCGAAGAACGCCGCGGTCTCCGGGTCCACGGGACCGTAGAGGGTGTCGACGCGATACCGCGGGCGCGTCGAGGGGAAGCCCCCCGGACTCGCGCCGGGCGAGGTCGCACGGGACGAGTCCGGATCGGACGAGCTCGCAGCCGGCGACGTCCCAGCCGGCGAGCTCGTAGCGGACGAGACCCCGCCACGAGGCGCTGTGCCCGCGGCCGACATCGCTCCCGCTGCCGCCAGTGCGATCAGCTCGTCGTAGCGGCTGCGTGAGAGGACGACCGCCGTCAGGCGACCCTTCTGCGTGACGAAGACCGGGGAGCCGTCCACGGCGGCGCTGTCGAACATGCGTGCCGCGTCCCTGCGGAGCTCCGTGATCGTCACGATGTGCGGCGTCGGTTCCATGGACAACGATGCTAGCGCTGCACGGATGATTTGACGAGGGTTGCAATCGGAGTCGCGGAGTGGCGCCGGGGCACGTGTAGACGTGTTAGGAGTGCGACACCACGTACGGCATCGGCAGTGGCGCTACCGTTGGCACCGGCGCTGGTGCTCCCGGTGGCGCTATCAGCAGAAGCCAGCGGTGGAGCTACCAGTGGCGTCAGCGGTGGTACTGCCTGTGGCGTCAGCGGTGGTACTGCCCGTGGGCCTGGGTGGTACTGCCTGTGGCACCAGCAGTGGCTCCGCCGGTGGCGCCAGCAGTGGCTCCGCCAGTGGTGCCGCACGCCGAGAGCACATATCCCTCGTCAGGTGCGCGCCTGCCGCTGCGGACGCGCCAGTTCCTGGCGTCAGTCCGTGCTCAGCCGAGAAACGCGCCCAGCTCCTCGACCAGCTTCGCCTTGGGCATGGCGCCGACGATACGGTGCTTGGCCTCTCCGGCCTCGAAGGCGAGGATGGTGGGGATGTTCATCACGCTGAACTGCTGCGCCACGGCCGGCGCCTCGTCGACGTTGAGCTTCAGGAACTTCACGTCGGGATAGTCACCCGCCATCTCCTCGAGGACCGGGCCGATCATACGGCACGGACCGCACCACTCGGCCCAGAAGTCGACCAGGACCTTGCCGGGGTCGTTGACGACCTCAGCTTCGAAGTTGTCCTGCGAGACAGCGTCCACGTGCTTCCTCCTGTCGGCGTTGTTGCGTCGGCGTTGGCGAGTCGGCGTTGTTGCGTCGATGGTCGTCGGTCGAGACTGTTCAGCGCTGCGCTCCCGCCGCGGCGGTGCTGCCGCCGGCCGCGTCCTGGGCGTTCGCCGGGGCAACCTCGAGCTCGTCGAGATACCGCTGCGCCTGCATCGCCGCCAGCGCGCCCTCACCGATCGCCATGGCGATCTGCTTGAGCGGGTTGGCGTGGGCGTCACCGCAGGCGAACACGCCCGGCAGCTTGGTGTGCAGCAGGCCGTCGGTCACGATGTAGCCCTGCTCGTCCAGTTCGATCGTGTCTTTGAGCCATGCGGTGTTGGTGATCTGGCCGATGTACATGAAGACGCCGTCGACGGGCAGGCTGCGCCCGTCGCCGGTCTTGACGTTCTCGACCTCGAGCGCCTCGACCATCTCATCGCCGTCGATCTTCTTGGGGATGGAGTCCCAGACGAACTCGAACTTGGGGTTGGCGAAGGCGCGCTCCTGGGCTATCCGGGCGGCGCGAAGCTCATCGCGGCGGTGGACGAGGTACACCTTGTCGGCGAACTTGGTGAGGAACATGCCCTCCTCGAGGGCAGAGTCGCCGCCGCCGATGACGGCCACCGTCTTGCCGCGGTACAGGGCGCCGTCACAGGTGGCGCACCAGCTCACGCCGCGACCGATGAACTCCGCTTCGCCGGGTATGCCGGAACGCCGTGGCTCGACGCCCGGCGCGAGGATCACGGTCCGCGTGCGGATCTCCTCACGGTCGGTCACCACGACGTAGCCCCCCTCGGGGTCCGCGCGCAGTTCGCTGACCGACTCGATCTCGCGTACCTCGGCGCCGAACTTCACGGCCTGGTCCTTCATCTTGGTCGCCAGATCGAAGCCCGAGATGCCCTCGGGAAAGCCGGGGTAGTTCTCGACGAGGTCGGTGAGGGCGATCTGGCCGCCGGCCATGTTGCGCTCGAGGACCGCCGTCTTGAGGCGGCCGCGGCTGCAGTAGATGCCGGCCGTCAGCCCCGCGGGGCCGGCGCCGACGATGACGACGTCGAGTACGTCGGCGCCGGTCTCGCTCGTGGGCTCAGACATGGAGTTCCTCGTCAGGGGCGTGGCTCGTCAGAACGCATGATTCGTGAGTATACCCGGCGCGGCCTACAGCAGTCCGCGGGCCACGAGCTCCTCGGCGATCTGCACGGCGTTGAGGGCGGCGCCCTTGCGCAGGTTGTCCGCGACCACCCAGAGGTCCAGCCCGTTGGCGATGGTCGCGTCCTCGCGGATGCGGCCCACATAGACCGGGTCCTCGCCTTCGGCCGGCTGCGGCATGGGGTACTGCAGCTCTGCCGGATCGTCGACGACCACGATGCCGGGCGCCGCGGCGAGCGCCTTGCGCGCCTCCGCGGCGCTCAGCTTACGCTTCGTCTGGATGTTCACGGCCTCGCTGTGCGCGCCGAACACGGGCACGCGCACGCAGGTGGCCGTGACCTTGAGATCCGGGTCGGCGAAGATCTTGACGGTCTCGTCGACCATCTTCTGCTCTTCTTTGGTGCTGCCCGTGGGCAGGAAGCTGTCGATGTGCGGGAGCACGTTGAAGGCGATCTGGTGGGGGTAGAACTGCTCCTCCACCGGCTCGCCGGCCGCCCACTGCCGCGCCTGCGCGTCGAGGGCGGCGATGCCGCCCTGCCCGCTGCCGGAGACTGCCTGGTAGGTGCTCACCACGACGCGTTCGATGCCGGCGGCGTCGTAGATGGGCTTGAGCGCCACGACCATCTGGATGGTGGAGCAGTTGGGTGTCGCGATGATGCCGGTGTGCGCGGCAAGGTGGTCGGCGTTGACCTCGGGCACGACGAGCGGAACGCCGGGGTCCTGCCGGAACATGCTCGACTTGTCGATGGCGGTGGCGCCTGCGGCGACCGCCTGCGGCACATACTCCTTGCTGACCGAGCCGCCGGCGGCGAAGAACACGAGATCGACGCCGTCGAAGGAGTCGACCCCGAGCTCCCGCACCTCGATCTCGGCGCCTTTGAACCGCAGCATGCGGCCGGCGGAGCGCGCGCTGGCGAGAAGCCTGAGGTCCCCGACGGGGAAGTCCCGCTCCTCGAGGATCGCGCGCACGGTACCGCCGACCACGCCGGTGGCGCCGGCGATGGCGACGGTGTACCCGGACGCCATCAGCAGCTTCCCCTGTCGGCGGGCTCATGCGAGACCGATTCCTCGTCCAGGCCGAAGACGGTGTGCAGCTCACGCACCGCCTGGTCGACGTGCTTCTTCTCGATGACGCAGGACACCTTGATGGGCGACGTACCGATCATGTCGAGGTTGATGCCGAGATCGGCGAGCGTCTGGAACATCTTGGCGGCGACGCCGGGGTGGCTGCGCATGCCGGCGCCGATGAGGCTGATCTTGGCGATGTCCGCGTCGGTGTCGTACTCGCGCGCAGCGAGCTCCTTGGTGATCTCCTTGAGCGCCCTGTCGGCGGCCGGGATGTCCTCGGCGGGGATCGTGAACGAGATGTCGCTGTGGCCGCTCTCGCTGGTGTTCTGGATGATGGTATCGACGTTGACGCATGCCTCGGCCAAGGCGGTGAACACGCGTGCCGCCACACCGGGCCGGTCGGGGACGCCGCGGAGCGTCACCTTGGCCTCGTCGGTGGTGTAGCTGACGGCACGAATGATCGCCTGTTCCAGCTGCTGGTCGATGTCCATGCGATGGCCTCCGTCGGTGACCCACGTACCGTCGGCCTCGGTGAAGCTGGAGCGGACGTGGATGGGGATGTCGTACTTGCGCGCGTACTCGACGGCGCGAAGGGCGAGCACCTGCGCGCCGCTGGCCGCCATCTCGAGCATCTCGTCGTAGGAGATGGCGTCGATCTTGCGCGCCTTCGCGACCAGGCTGGGGTTGGCGGTGTACACACCGTCGACGTCCGTATAGATCTCGCAGACCGTCGCGCCCAGCTGGTGCGCGAGCGCCACGGCCGTCGTGTCCGAGCCGCCGCGGCCGAGCGTGGTCACGTTCTTCTCGGTGGAGACGCCCTGGAAACCCGCGACGAGCACGATCCTGCCGTCGTCCATGGCGGTCTTGACGCGCGCAGGATGGATGTCGAGGATGCGCGCCTTCATGTGCACCGTGTCGGTGACGATGCCGGCCTGCGAGCCGGTGAGACTCATGGCGTTGTAACCGAGACGGTGGATGGCCATGGCGAGCAGGGCGCAGCTGATGCGCTCGCCGGCGGAGAGGAGCATGTCCATCTCGCGCTCCGGCGGCTCGGGCGTGATCTCGCGGGCGAGTTCGAGGAGCTCGTCGGTGGTGTCGCCGCGGGCGCTGACGACGGCGCAGACACTGCTGCCTTGCTCGAACGTAGCGACGATGCGTCGCGCGACGTTGCCGATGCGGGCGGCGTCGGCGACGGACGTGCCACCGTACTTCTGGACGACGACGGACAAGATGGACCTCCGAAAAAGACGGCAAGTGAGTCTAGCAGACGGGCGGCGGACGCGCCGCGACCCGCAGGCGCCCGTGCGGGTGTGCCGCCCGTCTGCTCGACCGGGCGGCCGCCTCGTCAGGCGCCGGGCTTGGGGGCGATGGGAGGGAGCGCGCGCTTGTGCGCGCTGGCGGCGTTCATGGCGTCGACCCTGACTTTGACGGCGGTCGACGCCTCCCCCGTCAGCAAGTAGGCATCCAGCTCCTCGTACGTGAGGCCCATCTCGGCTTCGTCGGTCTGGCCGGCCCAGAGGCCGGCCGACGGCGGCTTGGTGACGATCCGCTCGGGGACGCCGAGGTGACGGGCGAGGTCGCGGACCTCGCCCTTGACCAGGCTGCCCAGCGGGAGGAAGTCCGCGCCGCCGTCCCCGTACTTGGTGAAGTAGCCCACGGCGAGCTCGCTGCGGTTGTCGGTGCCGAGCACGCGGTAGTCCAGCTGGTTGGCGAAGGCATAGAGCGTCGTCATGCGTAGCCGTGGCTTGAGGTTCGCCATCGCGAGGCGGTTACCGGGCAGGTCGCTGCCGCCGGCGGAGAGCGTCTGCACCAGCAGGTCGTGGACGGGGCCCAGGTCGACCGTGGCGCACGGGATGTCGAAGTGGCGCGCCACGACGGCCGCGTCCTCGGCGTCGCGAGCGTCGCTGTGGCAGGGCATGACCAGACCAAGGGTGTGCTGCGGGAGGGCCCGCGCGGCGAGCGCCGCGACGACGGCCGAGTCGATGCCGCCGGAGAGGCCGTAGACGACGCCCGCGCCGCCGGACCGCGCCGTCTCGGCGGCGATCCACGCGGTGAGATGTGCGGCGAGTCGGTCCATACGGTTCTTCCGGAGGGCGAGTGTACCGTACGCGAGGACGGGCCGGCACGGTGCTTCGTGCCTGCCGGCCCGTCCTCGCGGCCGCTCAGATCTTGGAGTAGTAGGTGCGGATCTCCCAGTCCGTGACCTGCTCGCGATACTCGTACCACTCGTTCAGCTTGTTGGTCACGAAGCGCTCGAAGACGTGGTCGCCGAGCGTGCGGCGCACGAGCTCGCTCTCCTGTGTGTGCTGGATCGCCTCGTACAGGTTGTTCGGCAGGGCGCCGAGGCCGATGGTCTCACGCTGGTCGGCGGTCATCTTGTAGATGTTGGGCTCGACGCTCGGCGGCAGCTCATACTCCTGCTCGATGCCCTCGAGGCCGGCGGCCAGCAACACGGCGAAGGCGAGGTACGGGTTGGCGGCCGGGTCCGGGTTGCGGACCTCGGCGCGCACGGTGCTCTCTTTGCCCTGCACGTACTGAGGCACGCGGATGAGGGCGGTGCGATTGCGGTGCGCCCAGCTGATGTACACGGGAGCTTCATAGCCGGGCACCAGACGCTTGTAGCTGTTCACGTACTGGTTGAGCACCGAAGTGAACTCGCTCATGTGCTTGAGCTGACCGGCGATGAAGCCCTTGGCCAGGTCGCTGAGGTGATCCGGGTCGGTCTCGCTGAACATCGCGTTGATCTCGCCGCGGAAGAGGCTCTGGTGTACGTGCATCCCGCTGCCGGCCTGTGCGTGCAGGGGCTTGGGCATGAAGGTCGCGTGGATGCCGTTGTGGGCCGCTACCTCTTTCACGATCATGCGCGTGATCATCACGCGGTCGGCCATGAGGAGCGCCTTGTCGTAGTGCGGGTCGATCTCGTGCTGGCTCGGCGCGACCTCGTGGTGGCTCGCCTCCATGGGGATCCCGAGTCTTTCCAGGGTGCGCATGGTCTGCTTGCGCAGGTCGTTGCCGAGGTCGGCCGGCAGCACGTCGAAGTAGCCGCCGTCGTCGGTGAGCTCGGGGCGCACCGAGTCTTTGAAGTAGAAGTACTCGAGCTCGGGACCCACGTAGAACTCGAGGCCCATCGTGCGGGCGCGCTCAAGCTGGCGACGGAGCACCCAGCGCGGATCGCCCTCGAAGTGCTTGTAGTTGCGGTCGAGGACGTCGCAGAAGACGAACGCGGTGCGCTCGCTGCCCGACGCCCACGGCAGGACCGTCAGCGTGTCCCAGTCGGGCATCGCGATGATGTCGCTCTCCTCGACCTCGGCGTAGCCGCTGATCGAGGAGCCGTCGAAGGGGGCGCCGCTCTCGATCACGCTGGGGAGCTGGCGGTCGGGGATCTCGACCATCTTGAGGTTCCCCAGGATGTCCGTGAACCACAACTGGATGTGCTTCACATTCTCGTCTTTGACGAGCTTCTCGATGGCGGCCTGGCGCTGATCATTCATAGTCATCCTTTCAGGCCTGAGAATATGGCGGCGCGGGGCGCCGTATGGACGTCGCCGATTGTGCCAAGCTCACGGCCCCGAGGCAAGACGGGCTCGGGGCGGGGACGCTGCCAGTAGCCTGTCCGCCGTCTGTGGGCTAGAATGTCCTACAACTGAGAACGAGTTAGGACTTCTTGTATAACTCCGAGGGGACAGGCCTCTCTGCGGGGGCACATCTGGAGCAGCGACACCATGCCGCATGCGGCGCGGGCCTCGTCGCGGCGATCTCGGGAGAGCCGTCTCACGACGTCGTGCAGTCGGCCCTCGGCGCTCTCGCCGCGATGGAGCATCGCGGCGGCGTCGGCGCCGACGGCGAAGCTTCCGACGGCGCCGGCGTCCTCACCGCGATCCCCTGGCGGGTGCTGGAGCCGTGGCTCGCCGAACAGCGCGTGGCGGAGCCCCGGCCCTTCTCCACCGCGGTCGGCATGGTGTTCCTGCCGCGGGAGCAGGGCAAGCGGGACCTCTCCCGAGAGCTGGTCGCCAAGGCGCTGCGCGACGAGGGCCTCGTCGTCGTCGGCTGGCGCTCCGTGCCTGTGCGGCCGGAGGCGCTGCCTCCGAGCGTCCGTGGGCGCCGCCCGCACGTGGAGCAGGTCGTGGCGACCTCCCCCACGCTTGTCGGCGACGAGCTGGAGCGCGCCCTGCTCCTGGCCCGCAGGACCGTCGGCAGAGCGCTCAGCCGCCAGCCGATCATTCGGCGACTCGACGACCTCTACCTCTGTTCCCTCTCGTCGCGGACCGTCGTCTACAAGGGCATGGTCACGTCTGCCGTGCTGCCCGAGTTCTATCCCGATCTGCTCGATCCCGGCTTCGTGAGTTCCTTCGCGGTGCTGCATCGCCGCTTCAGTACCAACACGGCGCCCAAATGGAGTCTGGCGCAGCCGATGCGACTGCTCGCCCACAACGGCGAGATCAACACGCTGCTCGGCAACCTGGCCTGGATGCGCGCCCGCGAACCGGAGCTGGCCGCTCCGGCCTGGGGCGCACGCATCACCGACCTGTTGCCGCCGGTCCACGCGGACAGCAGCGACTCCGGAGCGCTCGACAAACTCGTCGAGCTGCTCGTGCGCAGCGGCCGCAGCCCGTTGGAGGCGCTGATGATGACGATGCCGGCCGCCTATGAGCACGAGGCGGCCGGGGGAGACGCCGGCGCGGCAGTGGGCTCGGCGGGCGACCCACGTGTCACCGACTTCTACGACTACTACGCCGGCGTGCAGGAGGCGTGGGACGGGCCGGCGCTGGTCGCCTTCGCCGACGGCCGCTACGCCGGCGCCTGCGTCGATCGCAACGGCCTGCGCCCGGCGCGGTACGCGCGCACTCGCTCCGGCCTGCTCGCGCTCGCCTCAGAAGCCGGCGCCGTCGCGCTGCCCGACGAGGAGATCGTCGAGAAGGGCCGCCTGGGTCCCGGTCAGATGATCGCGGTGGACCTCGAGAACGGGCGGCTGCTGCGCGACGACGTCGTCAAGACCTCCGTCGCATCCCGGCGCCCGTACGGCGCCTGGCTGCTCGCAGCGCGGCGGAGCCTGGCGCCGCAGTCGTTCGGTCCTTCGTCCGTCGCGGCCGCCGAGCCGCCCCCGGGCCCATGCGAGCCCGGTGATCTGCTCCGCCGACAGGCCGCGGCCGGCTTCACCGCAGAGGACGTCGAACTCATCGTCCGGCCGATGGCCCGCCAGGCGAAGGAGCCGCGCTTCTCGATGGGCAACGACGCACCGCTGCCGATACTGTCCGCCAAGCCGCACGTACTGTACGACTACTTCACCGAGCGCTTTGCCCAGGTGACCAACCCGGCGATCGACCCCCTGCGCGAGCGGCTGGTCATGTCGCTCGCCGTGAAGATAGGCGCGCGCGGCGACCTCCTGACCGCGGAGCCCGGGCACGCACGTCAGCTCGAGCTGCCCTCGCCCGTCCTGAACGACGCGGAGATGGCGGCGCTGCCGGATCTCGGGCTGCGTGCGGCCCGGGTCTCGACCTCCTACGAGGTCGCAAGTGGGCCGTGGGGCCTCCGCGAGGCCGTCGAACGCGTGTGCCACGAAGCGGCCGCCGCGGTGCGGGATGGGGCGGAGGCCGTCGTCCTCAGCGACCGCCTCGCCCCGGTCGACGCCGGCTCAGGCCACGTGCCGCCGCTCCTCGCGGTGGGTGCCGTCCACCACGATCTGATCCGGCGCGGCCTGCGCAGCCGTGCCTCGCTCGTCGCCGAGACGGCGCAGTGCTGGAGCGTCCACCACGTCGCCTGCCTCGTCGGCTACGGCGCTTCAGCCGTGCATCCGTATCTCGCCCTCGAGACCGTCCGCGACCTCTGGGAGCGCGGTCGGCTCATCGATGGGCCGGCGGCCGATGCCGTCGGTGCCGGCGCTTCAGCGCCGGTCGGCCCGGCCGACCTCGAGGAGGCGCTGCGTCACTACCGCATCTCGGCCGAGCAGGGGCTGCTCAAGATCCTCTCCAAGATGGGCATCTCGCTGCTCGCCAGTTACCACGGTGCGCAGCTGTTCGAGGCGATCGGCCTCGGGTCGGATCTGGTCGAGCTCGGCTTCGCCGGGACACCGTCGCGCATCGGCGGCCTCAGCGTCGAGGAGCTCGCCCAGGAGACCGTCTGGATCCACCAGCGGGCGTTCCCGGAACTGACGCCGGAGAAGCTTCAGGACTACGGCTTCGTGCGGTATCGGCCGCGGGGCGAGTACCACCTGAACAACCCTGAGGCCGCCAAGACGCTGCGGCGCGCCTGCGTCGAGGGGCGCCCCGACGTGTACCGCAGCTACAGCGAGAAGCTGGCGGAGCGACCGCCGACCGTGCTGCGCGACCTGCTGCGGCTGTGCGGCGAGGCTGCGGACCCGGCGGGGGAAGCGGGATCGGTCGACGCGTGGCCGTCGGGTGACGTACAGGCGAACGACCCGGGGCCGGCGAACGACGTCGAGCCGGTCACCGCGATCCTCCCGCGCTTCTGCACCGGCGGCATGTCGCTGGGGGCGCTCTCGCGCGAGGCGCACGAGACGATCGCCGTGGCCATGGCGCGCATCCACGGCCGCGCCAACTCCGGCGAGGGTGGAGAAGACGCCGCGCGCGACGCCGTCATCGACGATGTGGGGGAGAGTGGCGTCTCGGCGCGGTTCCCTCACCTGCAGGGTCTGGCGAACGGCGACCGGGCCGCCTCGCAGATCCGCCAGGTCGCCTCCGGGCGTTTCGGCGTCACCACGGAGTACCTCGCGGGCGCGGAGCAGCTCGAGATCAAGGTGGCCCAGGGTGCGAAGCCGGGCGAAGGCGGCGAGCTGCCCGGCGACAAGGTGACCGCCTACATCGCCGACCTGCGCCGCGCCGCGCCCGGCATGACGCTCATCTCGCCGCCGCCGCACCACGACATCTACTCGATCGAGGACCTGGCGGAGCTGATGTACGACCTGCGCATGGTGAACCCGCGGGCCCGCATCTCGGTGAAGCTCGTCGCCGGCACCGGCATCGGCACCATCGCGGCTGGGGTCGCCAAGGCCGGCGCGGACGTGATCCACGTCTCCGGCGCCGGCGGCGGTACGGCCGCGGCCTCGCTCAACTCGATCAAGCACGCCGGCATGCCGTGGGAGCTCGGGCTGGCCGAAGTCCACCGGGCGCTCCTCGCTGCCGGCTTCCGCGAGCACATCCGCCTGCGCGTGGACGGCGACCTGCGCACCGGTCACGACGTCGTCATCGCGGCCGCCCTCGGCGCCGACGAGTTCGCCTTCGGGACCGCCGTGCTGCTCGCCGAAGGCTGCGTGATGGCGCGAGTCTGCCACCAGAACAAGTGCCCGGTCGGCGTCGCGACGCAGGATCCGGAGCTGCGCAAGCGGTTCGCGGGGCGTCCGGAGCACATCGTCAACTACTTCACGTTCGTGGCCGAGGAGGTCCGAGAGCTGCTTGCGAGCCTCAGCATGCGCTCGCTGGACGAGCTCGTCGGCCGCGCCGACCTGCTGGAGCTTGCCGACGCGGCTTCGCCGAAGACCGATGGCCTCGGCCGGCACTGGTTCGAGGCGGCAGGGGAGGGCCTGCCGCGACGGGGCGCCGCGCGGCTGCGTCCGGCCCCGGCCCAACCGGCCGCCGACGGCGCCCGTGGCTGTGCGCCGCCCGTGTCACCGGGCCGCCCCCGCGATACGTTCGACGACGGCCTGCTCGCGGACCCGGAGGTCGTGGCCGCGATCGCGAGGCCGTCGGTGAGGAAGGCGCCGAGACTCTGGCCGGCGGATCCG
>CAZJGT010000056.1:6467-12878 GCA_964545565.1 uncultured Thermoleophilia bacterium | reverse complement strand
CCCACAACGCCAACGCCACCGCCGTCGAGGCCTGGAACGTGATGCCCGAGCTGCTCGTGCAGCACGCGATCAACTCGGCCTACTCGGTGGCGGTGGGGATGCCCAAGGAGGACATCTGCCTGAGCACCGTGCCGCCCGACGCGGCTCCGGCGCCGTGCATGCGCATGGACCTGCCCTACGCGGTCGCCCTGCGCGACCTGTTCGGCGAGTACAAGATGCGCGCTCAGGAGAACACGCGCTACATGGAGGCCGACGGTCGCGACGCCACCGTGAGCCACGTCATGAACCTCGTGATCAGCCGGCTCACGAGCGCCGACATCCAGAGCACGATCACGCCCGATGAGGGCCGCAACGTGCCCTGGCACTACAACAACGTCGCCGCCGTGAACACCGCCAAGCAGAGCCTCGTCGGCATGGACGGCCTGCGCGAGATGGTCAAGCTCGACCGGGACGCGCCGGAGCTGGACCAGAAGGTGCGCGAGATCAAGGAGCGCGCCGTCTTGTTCCTGGAGGCGATGCTCGAGGACGGCGGCTACTTCGGCGCCGTCGAGGAAGCCTACTTCGTCGACTCCGGGATCTATCCGGAGACCCACGACGACGGCATCGCGCGCAAGAGCGACGGCGGCGTCGCGGCCGGCACCATCGTGCTTCGCGCCGCCGACTATCTCGCCCCGGTGTGCCACCACTTCGGCGAGAACCATTTGCCGGAGGGGTACGACGCGGAGGGCGGACCGGCCGCAGACGAGGCCGCCCGGTCAGCCACGCCCGCCGGCGCCGGCAAGCCCTGCGACCTCATCGGCGGCTGCACGCTCTGCGACGCCGAGAAGGTGCCGTTCATCGACGAGCTCGATCCGGAGGACAACGTGAGCGCGCGCCTGGCGCAGACCGCCGAACTGCGCGAGAAGGGCTTGATCAAGCCGGAGGTGCAGTGGGCCGCGGACGGCTGGGTCGTCGTCACCCTCTTCCTGCCGGCGCCGCCGCGCGTCGCGGAGTTCGCGGCGCTCGAGTTCGGCAGGGCCATGAACCTGCAGGACTGCGAGGTCATCAACAAGCAGGTCATGCACCCGGCCGAGGGGACGCTCATCGAGATGAAGGGCCGGCTGGACGTGGTCGTCGACCCGGCCCGCCTGGTCATCCCGCCCGAGCCCGTCGTCATGAAGGACGCGGAGATCAAGGCGTTTGTCACCGAGAAGGGCCTCAAGTGCGTAGCCGCCACCGTGGGCGAGGACGAGCACTCCGTGGGCATGCGCGAGATCATCGACATCAAGCACGGCGGCCTCGAGAAGTGGGGCTTCTCGTGCGAGTACCTGGGCACCTCGGTGCCGGTCGAGAAGGTGCTGGACGCGGCCATCGAGCACGCGGCGCAGGTCGTCCTCATCAGCACGATCATCACGCACGGCGACATGCACCGGAACAACATGGAGAAGCTCGCCGACCTGGCCGTGGAGAAGGGCGTGCGGGACAGGCTGCTGCTCGTCTCCGGAGGCACGCAGGTCACCGACGAGCTCGCCCGCAGCTGGGGCATGGACGCCGGCTTCGGCCGAGGGGCCAAAGGCATCAACGTCGCGTCCTTCGTCGTCGAGACGATGCGCGAGCGCGGGATGTGACGTGACCGGCCCCCGCGCCGTCGACGCGCTCGTCGCCGAGATCGGCTCGACGACCACCGTGGTCTCGGCGTTCGAGGGTCTGCGCGAGTACCCCGCGGCGACGCCCTCGCTCGTGGGGCAGGGCGTCGCCGCCACCTCGGTCGCCGACGGGGACGTGACCATCGGCGTGAACGCCGCCCGCGCGCAGCTGGAGGCGGCCGTCGGCGGCGCGGTCCTGCCCGAGCTCACCCTGGCGACGAGCTCGGCGGCCGGCGGTCTGCGCATGACCGTCCACGGCCTCACGCGAAGGATGACGGCGATGGCCGCGCGCGAAGCCGCGCTGGGGGCCGGTGCGGTGGTCAAGTACCAGACCGCCGGCCGTCTCCGGCCTCACGACCTTCGCGAGATCGACGCCGTGCGACCCAACCTCATCCTGCTCGCCGGCGGGGTGGAAGGCGGTGACTGCGACACGGTGCTCTTCAACGCCGCGCAGCTCGCGAAGCTCGAGGCGCGACCGATCGTCGTCTACGCCGGCAACTCGGTGGTCTGCAGCGACGCGCAGGAGCTGCTGGAGCGGGCCGGCTTCAGGGTCAGGCTCACCAACAACGTCTACCCGGCGGTGGACGAGCTCGACATCGTGCCGGCCCGGGCCGTCATCCACGACGCGTTCGAGGAGCACATCACTCACGCGCCGGGCATGGAGCGCATCGGCGAGGTGGTGAACGGCAGGATCTTGCCGACGCCGGGGGCGGTGCTGCTCGCCGCGGAGCTACTAGCCGAGGACGTCGGCGACCTCGTTGTGATCGACGTCGGCGGGGCGACCACCGACGTGCACTCGATCACCGACGGCAGCCCGGAGATCGCCGCGCTGACGATCGAGCCGCAGCCGCACAGCAAGCGGACCGTCGAGGGCGACCTCGGCACCTACGTGAGCGCGCCGCATGTGGTCGAGATGCTGGCCGAACAGGAGCGGCCGGTGCACCTGCCGCCGTCGCTGCCGACGACGCAGGAGGAGATCGCGGCGGCGCTCACGCTGACGCACTTCGCGGCCGTGACGGCCGTACAGCGGCACGCCGGCCGGCTGGCGCACCTCTACACGCCGACCGGTCGCCAGACCGTCGCGCGCGGACGCGACCTCACCGCCTGCCGCCTTGCGATCGGCACCGGCGGCGCGCTGACGCGCCTGCCCGGCGGCGAGGCCGTGCTTGCGGATGCGCGCGCGAAGAGCGGCGGCGGGGAGCGCCTGCTGCCGCCGCCGGACGCGCGCGTCACCCTCGACCGCGACTACATCTTCGCCTGCTGCGGGGCGCTGCTGCAGCACTTCGCGGCGAAGGCGGTCGTCGCGCTCATGCGTTCGAGCGCCGGCGTCTGAGCCACCGCGCTTCCCGGCTTGTCCGCTCAGGCATCCTTGTGATACTTGAAGCTCACCTTGACCTTGGCGCGATAGGCGGCGATCTTGTTGTCCTCGATCTTCATGTCGAGCTCCACGATCTCGGCGACGCGCAGATCCTCGAGGTTCCCCGCCGCCTCCTCGACCGCGGTCTTGGCAGCCTCCTCCCAGGAAGTCGTGCTGGTGCCGATGATCTCGATGACCTTGTAGACGCTCCCTGCCATGACTCCTCCTCCACGATTGGACGATGCCGGACTATCCTCTGCTCACAACGCCTCGACCGGCTCCGCGACGACGACGGTCCGCTTGTTGCCTTCATAGCGAGGCACGCACGTGTAGAGCGTGAGCTTGGCGGTGGATCCACAGCGCAGGATGCTCTCGTCGTCGGGGCCGCTGGTGGTCACGCTGGTCACGCGGTACTCGTGCCGCGCGCGATGCCAGAACACGACGATCCCGTCACCTGGCTCGAGCCGGTCGAGCAGCAGGAAGACGCCCCTGAGCCGGTGACCGGCGAGCACGGTGTTGCCCTGCGTCGGCGGAGTGGCGCCGTTGGGTTGATGCCAGACGCCGGCACGCAGGGTGTCGCTGCCGGCGCCCTCGTTGATGGGGGCATCCAGGCGGATCTTGTCGACCACGAGGCGATCGTCCTTGGGGATGGGGCGCATGTGCGCGTCGGCCACGGCCTGGAGCCTCGGGGCGAACGGCAGTACGTCGCCCAGCCAGGCGGCGCGGTACGAGACATGCTCCCACTGGCTGCCGACGAAGAAGCCGCCTGCGAGGGCGATCAGGGTCACACCGGCGAGCAGGGTCAGCACTTGTCGCCGGCGCCAGCGTCGCTCCCTCAGGGCGGCGACGTGGGCGCTGCGATACACGGTGCGTCGCCGTTCGGCGCGTGGCGTCTCGCCCATCTGGCCGGCGCCCTCGCTCACCAGTCGCGCGCCACTCTCGTGCCGAGGAGCTTGCCGCGGAACCAGAGCCCGAGGAAGAGCGCTCCGAACAGCGCCATGCCGCCGGATGCCCAGACGGTCGCGTACCCTCCGCCGGCGGTGCGGGCCAGGGCGCTGTCCCGGTCGCTGACCTCGCCGCCGACCTGGGAGGTGATCGGGTCGACCTCAAAGCCGTCGACCCGGGCTGTGTTCCTGATCCGGGTACCGGCGGGCACGTCGTCGCGGACCCGGGAGCGGAAGCTCACCGTGCGGGTCACGCCCGGTTTCAGTGTCCCGAGCGACCAGCGCAGCCGTGGGGCGCGCGTGTCGTCGGCGCCCTTGCCGGCGACGCTGCCGCCCACGTACGCGGTGTGCCTGGGCACCGTATCCGTGACCACCACCTGCCTGACCTGGACCTTGCCGACGTTGCGCACCTCGATGCGCCAGAGCAGTTCGTCGCCGGGGAGGACCTTGCCGCCGTTCACGTCCTGGACCGTCTTGACCAGGCGGAGCTTGCCGCGCGGCACGATCCGTACGCCGGCGTCGTCGCTGACCTCCGGCACGTCGCGGCCGTCGGTGGTGGTGGCGCCGCTCACCGTAACCGTGTCGGTGGCCGCGGCGCTCTCGGCCAGTGTCTTGAAGGTGAGCTCGACCCTCACCGAATCGCCCGGGCGCAGATCGCCGGCGCCGGTAAGGTCCGTCCAGGCGAGGGTTCCGGCGCCGGACGTGTCCGGCGCCGGGTCGGCGGCTATGAACGTGAGCAGGTCCGACCCATACACGTCGCTCAGGGGCACCGTCTCGAGGGTGGCGCGGCCGGTGTTCTCGACGACGATGGTGAAGCGCACCTTCTCGCCGATGTAGACCGTGCTCTCCTGACCCGCGGCCAGCGACTTGGTCACCGTGAGCGATGCCGGCAGCGGGACGACGCTCACCTCATCGCTTGACTCGACGCGCGGCGCCTCGCGATCGCCGGCGTCCATGGCTCCGGCGACGACCGCGGTGTTGACGCTGCTGTCGGTCGCGGCGAGCGCCCGGAAGGTGACCCGCACCGTCGCGGTGGCGTCCGGAGCCAATGTGCCGCTCCCGGTGAGGTCGTCCCATTCAAGGCGGCCCGCGGTCGCCGTGTCGTTCGGGGCCGGGTCGGCCGACACGAACTCGAGGTCGGCGTCCTCGAACGTGTCTTGCAGCGGTACGGTGACGAGAGTGGTGTCGCCGGTGTTGCGCACGACGATGTCGAAGACGACGTCGTCGCCGACGATCACGGTGGAGGGCTGGTCGGACGCGAGAGCCTTGGCGACGGTCACGTGGGCCTCGGGTTCACGGATACCCACCGAGGCCGAATCGCTCGAGTCGGGCGCCGGCTGGTCCCACTGGTCGACGGCGCCGCTCACGAGGACGGTGTCGGTGGTCGCCGTCGCGGACAGCATCGCGCGGAAGGTCACGGTGACGGTGATCGACTCGGTCGGCTCGAGCGGGCCTGCGCCGGTGAGGTCGTCCCACAGGAGGACGCCGGCGGAGCTCGCGTCGTTCGGAGCCGGGTCGGCCGAGACGAACTCGAGGTAGGCGCCGTCGAACGTATCGCGCAGCGGGACGCTGACGAGCGGCACGTCGCCGACGTTGGTGACGACGATCCGGAAGGTGACCTCGTCGCCGCGGACCACCGGGTCCGCCTGACCCGGCGCGAGCTGCTTGTCCACGCTGACCGCCGGGTCGGTGATCGGTGGGAGTACCGTGAGGGTGGAGTCGGCATCGGCGGCGTCGGGCGCCGTGTCCCCGTATTCGTCGACGGCGCCGCTCACCGAGGCGGTGTTGACGGCCGGATCGGTGCGGTTCGGCGCCGTCGCCGTGAAGCTCACGGACACGGTGATGTCGTCACCCGGGGCGAGTTCCCCGCCGCCGGTGAGGTCGCTCCAGTCGAGCTGGCCGGCCGCCGCGGCGTCGGGGCTCGGGACGGCGGAGTCATAGGTGAGGTAGGCGCTCGGATAGGTGTCCCGCAGGGGCAGCCTCTCGATCGAGCTGGGCCCCGTGTTGGTGACCACGATCTCGTAGGTGACGGTCTCGCCGACGCGCACCGTGGCAGGCTGGCCCGGGGCCAGGTGTTTGTCGACGCCGACGGAAGGCCCGCCGGTGGGCTTGACGACTTCGAAGCCGGCGGTGTCGGTGTCGGGGTCGACCGGCGAGCCGGCGCCGTCGTCGCCGGTCGCCTCGGCGCTGTTGGTGTAGTCGTCCGGGTCGGCGCGGCCGACCGCCATGTCGAACGTGAGGACCACGGTCTCGCCGGGAGCCAGCGTCGCGCCGAGCGCCCAGGTGAGGTCGGGTCCCGGGGCGCCGGCAGGATCGGCGCTCGAGGCGCCCGACGGCCAGGTGGCCGACGTCGTCCCGGGGACGTAGGTGAAGGGTCCGGACGGCAGGGAGTCGCTCAGGTCCACGTCCAGCGCGGTGGCGTCGCCACTGTTCTCCACTTCGAGTCGGAAGGTGACCGTGACCGCCGGCGCCACCGTGCAGCGCG
>CAZJGT010000056.1:0-6457 GCA_964545565.1 uncultured Thermoleophilia bacterium | reverse complement strand
GGCTTCGGCGCCCGCGCGGTGACGGTCGCCTGGTCCTCGACGGGCCCGTAGTCGCGGGCGTCGTCCGAGCCGGCGAGCGAAGCACCGGTGACGGCGGCGGTGTCGGTGAGCTCCTGGCCGCCGGTCACGCCGCCGCGGACGACGGCCTGATAGGTGATCGTCAGCGTCTCGCCGGGACCGAGGTCGACCGGCGCTGCCGGATGGGTGGTCTCGTCGAGGTCGATGGTGATGGGGTCGACGGCGAAATCGCTGCTGTAGCTCGCCGGTGACGTGAGCGGTCCGAGCGACGAGTGCACGACGCTCACCAGCGTCGGGCTGGCCGGCGGGTCGAAGAGCGCCGCCGGCAGGTCGTCTTGCCAGGCGAGGTCGTGGGCGGCGGAGGTGCCCGCGTTGCCGACCACCGCCGTGAAGGTCACCGTGTCGCCGGCGGCGGCCGAAGCCGGCGTCACCTGCTTGTCGATCGTCAGGCGCGGCTCCACGATGGTGACCAGTTCGTCATCGGAGGCCGAGAGGGGCGTGCCGCCGCTCGGCTCGTCCCACCACTCGAAGGTCGCTTCGTTGCGCAGTGTGTCCTGCGGGGGTAGTCCGTTCAGCGGAGCGCCGTCCGCGTACGTGTCGTCGACTCGCACTCCGATGGTCATCGTCGGGACGATCGCCGGGGAAGGCGCCTCCGTCTGCGACCACGGCGTCGGGAGCGTCCATTCGATGTCGGTGGTGCCATCCGTCTGCGGCGTGAACGTGACGCTGCCGTGGCTCACGCTCGCGGCCAGCACGGTGAGCCCGTCGGGCACCACGTCGGAGACTGCGCCGCGGTACACGGTGGTCCCGCGCGGGATCGAGAGGGTGACCGTGTAGTCGTACGCCTGGCCGATGGTCGCCTGGCCGCCCGGGGCGCCGGTGGTCTTGACGACGGCCGCACCGGCGATGACGACGGTGTCGCTGTCCCGCGCGCGGTCACCCGTGAACGGGTCGGGGTCCGTGCCGTAGACGCGCAGGTCGTCCCCGGCCGGCAGGCTCGCGTAGATCGACTCCGCGGAGTTGGTGAAGGAACGCCCCGGCGTCGCGGCGGCTGGGTCGAGGGCGTTGGTGTAGGTGATCGTCAGCGTCTCCGCCGGCTCGAGATCGGTCTTGTCGCTCGTGTACTCGAGGGCGAGGTCGTTGCCGCTGAGCGTGACGGTGTAATCCACCCCTTCGACGAGGAGGCCGTTGGCCGAATGGGTCACGGTGATCGCGGTCGGCGGCCGGAAGCCGGGCGGAGCGGTGTCGGTGAAGTCGTACCCTTCCGGGTTCTCGAAGGCGGTCGACTGACCGTCGTTGACGACGACCACGGAGGTGTTCACCGGACCGGCGGCATCGAGGGTGTGCGGGTCGAACGTCTTGGTGAGCTTGAGCCAGGGCTGGATGATGGCCAGCGCGGCGTCGTCGGACGCCTGTCGCGCCGTGGCGCCGTCGTTCCAGGCCAGCGTCGCCCTGTCGGCGGTGCCGTTCGGCGGGCTGGTCGGATCCCAGATCCAGACGTCGGCCGGCGAGGTGCCGGTCACCCGCACCTGATAGGTGATGTCGAAGACGTAGTCGGCGTCGCCGGCCGGCCCGGTGGGGTCGGCGTTGTCGATCGGCGTGGCGAGCGGGAAGGCGAGCGTCGAACTGCCCGCCAGGCGGGTCTCGGTGACGGCGCCGGACAGGACCGCGCCGGCGGCCGGCGTGCCCGAGACCAGGCTCACGCTCGCCGAGCCGGGCACGTACACCATCCCCGTGGTGCTGATCGCGTCGATGATCGCCGGCGCGAGGAGCCTCGTCTCCGCCGGCACCGTCACCCGAAGCCGGTAGGCGACGGTGTCGCCGATGGTCGCCGACGTGGGATCGCACGTCTTGACGAGCGCGGCCGGCGCTACCCTGATCGTCTCGTTGTCGCTGTCGGCGGTCCACGTCGCAGCCTGGTTGGTGTCTGTGTAGCGGCGAGAGCCGACCGGCGTGCCGTCGATCGTCGACCAGTCCACGTCGGCGGTGTTGGTGATGCTTGCGCCGGCGCCCGTACCCGGCACGATCCGGGCGGTATAGACGATGGTGATGGTCGCCCCCGGCGCGAGAGACGTGTGCGTGGAGCCGCCGCTGAAGTCGATGGTGATCGGTCGTGACGCGAGATCGGCGACATAGCCCACGCCGGCCGTGAGTGCGCCGAGCGCGGAATGCGTCACCGAGACGATCGCCGGCGACTCCAGCTGCGCGGCCAGGGAGTCCTTCCAAAGGATGTCGTGGGCCGGCCATTGGGCGCGGCTGCCGTCCTGGCTGATGACTGACGTGTACGTCACCGTCGAGCCGCCGGAGTACGGCGGCGTGCTCGTGGCGGTCTTGGACAGGCGGAGCAGGGGCTGGTCGACCTGTGTGTCCACGTTGCCGGACACGGCGCTTGCGTTCGGCGTGGTCGGCCGGTTCGCGACGTCGGCGGTGTTCCAGTAGATGCGCGCACTGTCGCGATTGCGGTCGGTCGTCGTGGGCAGCCAGAACTCCCAGGCGCCGTTGTCCTCGAGACCGTCCTCGAGCACGCGGAAGCGAAGCTCGAACACGTAGGCCGTCGACTGGCCGCCGTTGTCGATGGGATTGCTGAAGAACCAGGTGAAGGTCGTGGTGGTCGTCGTCCCTCCGGCGACCGGATCGGAGCCGTATGTCGGGTCGAAGACGGCGCCGCTCACCGGCGTGCCGCTGACCTGCGTGAGCGTGGCACTGCCGGGCACGTAGGTGACGCCGTCGCGATCGACGGTGTCTCTCAGCATCGGCCAGTAGCCACGCATCCCGGCGGGGACCGTCACGCGCAGCGTGTAGGTGACGGTGTCGCCGATGGTGATGGGCGTGGTCGGCGAAACGGACTTGGTGATCGCCAGGGGGCCGACGGTGACGGTCGCGTCGTCGGTGTTGTCTGCGGCCACCGTGGCATTCGTCGGCGTCGGGCGGCCGCCGCCGGCCGCCTGGGTGCTGTAGCCGACGCTCGCGATATTGGTGAGCGCGCCTCCAGCCACGGCCGTGCCGTCCACCCTGCACTCGTAGACGACCGTCAAGGTCTTTCCGGCCGGGATCGGCGTATCGACCGCCGGCGCGGAGGTGTCGTGCAGATCGATGGTGAAGACGCCGGTCGCCGGGTCGTATGCGGGCACGAGCTTGTAATCGCTGTTCGGGCTGAGAGGGACTCCGTCGAGCCTGACGGCGACGATCGCCGGTGCCGCCGCCCTCATCCCGGCGGCCACGGTATCCACGACCACCACGTCCTGGGCGGCGCCGAGGCCGGTGTTCTCGATCGTCGCCGTATACCGCACCGTCGACCCCGGCAGCAGAGGGCTGGGCACCGTGGTGGCGCTCTTCGTGAGCACGAGGTGAGGCTCGACGTACGCGATCGTCGCGGCGTCGCGGTCGGAGTACTGCTGCCCCGCCGTGTCGATCCCGGTCATCTTCCAGAGGTTGCTCACGACGACGCCGTCGGCGACGGCGGCGGAGTCCTGGACGGTCACGGTGAACTCCGCCTGCCACCAGCCGCCCTTGGCGACGTCGCCCAGGTACCAGTCGAGGCCACTGAGGCCGCCGACTGCGACGGGCACTGGCGCGCTCGCGTAGTTGATGGTCGGAAAGTCCGATGGTTGTGCGAAGTCCCCGGCGCCGGAGTACGAGACCACGGCGTCGTCGTTGTAGCTCATGCCCGGCGGGAGCCAGTCGGTCATGGTGATCCGACCGAAGCGGATGTCCGAACGCAGCGGCGTGGCGCCGTCGGCGGTGTTGAAGCGGACGCGCACACTCAGCACGTCCCCGACCGTCGCGGCGAGAGAATCGGTCCACACCGCGATGTCGGGCGTCTGCATGTCCTTCTGCACGCCGGGTTTGCCGGTGCTGAAGGTGGTCGTCGAGGCGGCGTCGGAGGTCGAATTGGCACGGTCGGGATCGATGAGGTCCTGCCACCAGCCGGCGATGGAGCAACTGTTGGTGAGCGCATCGCCGGCGACGATCGGCAGGGGAGAGAGGGCGCCGCTCCAGGTCTCGTCGACGACGGCCCTGAAGACGACGGAGCCGTTCTGACCGTGGTCAAGCGCGTCGAGGGCGTCACCTCCCCACACCAGGTCGGTCGTGCCGTCGAGGTTCGCGGTGATACTGGACGGAACCGGTGACGCAGAGCCGGCCACGTACGTCATCCCGTTCGGGAGGGTGTCGCGGACGACGATGGACTCCGGATCGGCATGCTCGAGAATGTCGTAATACTCCGAGGCGGAGTACGTGAGCGTGTAGGTGACCTCGGTCCCGTTGCCACCGGTCGAGACGTCGGCGCCTTTGCCGATCGTGAGGTAGGCGCCGGTGACCGAGGCGTTCGCCGAGTCGATCGCGGGCGTGCCCTGGAAGTCGGCCGTGAGGTCGCAGGTGTTGATGAACGTCCTCTTGTCGGGGACCGGCGTGCCGGTCGGGGCCGTGCCCGAGAAGTCATCGGCGGGGCGGTTCGTGCCTCCGTTGTCGGTGCCGTAGTAGTCGTAGCGGATGCCGGCGTCGTAGCGGATCGTCACGGCCTCGCTTGCAGCGAGGGTGCCGAACGTCCAGCGGACGGTGGTGATGCCGGTGGCCGGATCGCGTTGGGGGTACCCGGGGTCGGGGCCGGGACCGCTCACGACGCCGAGGAACTCGACGCCGTCGGGCAGGGAATCCACGAGCACCACGTCGTCTGTGGCGGCGGTGAAGTTGTTCTGCGTCGTCAGGGTGTACTGGTACGGCCGCATCTGCGTACCGCTCGCCTGGTGGACGCTGGTCGACTGCTGCACCGACTTGGTCGCGAGTCTGACCGGCACGACCCGTGCGGAGGCGCCGGCACTGCCGGTGTAGGTGGCGCCGCCCCCATCGGGGAACTGGGACAGCGTCGCCGTCGCGGTGTCGGTGAGAAGGTCGTCAACCTCCCACCTGGGATCACCGGCGAGACTGACGACGATGGTCAGGGTGTAGCTTTCGCCGGGCGAGAGATCGCGGATGTTCTTGAGCGCGACGGTGGTGTCGCCGGTGGTCTCGCTCGTACTGACCGCCGTGGGGTAGGCGGCGCCGTCGCCGTCGCTCATGGAGACGATACTGATGCGGCCTTCCGGATCGGGCCGTGAACTGGAGAACACGTCGCTGAGGCCGAGGTTGTAACCCTTCGCGTCTCCGGTGTTGGTCACGGTGATGCGGCAGGTGGCCTGGCCGCCGAGGAGCGGCTTGCCGGTGACGGATTTCGAGACCGAGACGGCGGCGTCGGCGCGGGCTTCGGCGGCAAAGAGGAATGCGGTCGCGAACAGCGAAACGGTGAGCGCGCAGAGAACGGCGCCGGCCGCGCGAAGCTGATGCCGCCGTCGGATTGCCCGGTCGCTGGGCTGCAGCGGTTCTTCCGCTCGTGCCGGACGCGAGATCTCGAGCCCCATGTGTACCCCCGTCTGTGCTGTCGTCCCGAAGACGTGGCGTGCCGCCGGCACCCTCGCGTCGTGGTGTGCATGGTACCCTGCCGGACCGTCGCGCGGAAGCCCCACCGTGGACGTCGTGATCGCGGGCGACGGCGCCGAACGCTTGCATCGTCCGGCGCCCGTCGATAAGCTGATGCATACGTCTTATGCATCGGAGGGAGATGCTCGCGAAGACTACCGTCACCGTCGATCTGGGCAAGGTGCGCGAGAACGCGCGCGTCGTCGTCGGTCACTTGACCGGCATCTCCGTCGTGGCCGTGACCAAGGTCATCTGCGGCTCGCCGCAGGTCGCCCGGGCGATGCTGGCCGGCGGGGCCCGGGCGCTCGGCGACAGCCGTCTGGAGAACGCCGAGCGCCTCCGCGCCGCCGGCCTCACGGCGCCGCTCTGGCTGCTGCGGGCGCCGCCGCCGGAGCTGGCCGGCGAGACCGTGCAGCTCACCGACGTCTCGCTCGAGAGCGAGCTCGAGACGGTGGTCGCGCTGGACAACGCCGCCGCCGCAGCGGGGCGGCGTCACGCGATCGTCGCGATGGTCGACCTCGGCGATCTGCGCGAGGGTATGCTGCCGGCGTCGTTGCCGGCTTTTCTCGATCGCGTCAACACGATGGACCACATCGACATCGCCGGCATCGGCGTCAACCTCACCTGCTACGGCGCCATCGTGCCGGATGAGGACAATCTCGGCCGCCTGGCCGAGCTGGCCGCGCGCAGCGAGAAGCAACTCGGCCGCCCACTGCTCGTCTCGGGCGGCAACTCAGGCTCCATCGGCATGGTCACCTCCGGCCGCATGCCCGCGGCCGTCGACAACCTGCGCGTGGGCGAGACCATCCTGCTCGGTGTCGACACGCTCACGCGCGAGCCCACGCTCGGCCTGCATCCGGACGCGATCACCGTCGCGGCGCCCGTCATCGAGTGCCTCGTCAAGCCGTCGCTCCCGCAGGGCACCAGTGCCCAGGACGCGTTCGGCGGCTTCCCGACCTTCGTCGACCGAGGCGAGCGGCGGCGC
>CAZJGT010000055.1:0-12905 GCA_964545565.1 uncultured Thermoleophilia bacterium | reverse complement strand
TCGAGGAGATGCCCTGTCACATCGCCAGCATGCCCATGGCCGTCAACGTGCAGTGCCACGCGCAGCGGCATAAGACCGTCACGCTCTGAAGGAGGGGTCCATGGCTGCCAAGAAGATCACGACTCCGCTCTCGGATGCGGTCGTCAAGGACCTGCGCGCGGGAGACGCCGTGGAGATCACCGGCGTGGTCTACCAGGCGCGCGACGCGGCGCACAAGCGGCTGGTCGCGCTCATCGACGCCGGCGAAGAGCTGCCGTTCGACCTCGAGGGCGCGGTCGTCTACTACATGGGCCCGAGCCCGGCCAAGCCCGGCGCCGCGATCGGCTCGGCGGGCCCTACCACCAGCGGCCGCATGGACGCCTACGCGCCGCTGCTCATGCGGCACGGCCTCAAAGGCATGATCGGCAAGGGGCTGCGCACGGCCGAGGTCAAACAGGCCATGCAGGACGAGACCGCCGTGTACTTCGCCGCCACCGGCGGCGCCGGCGCCCTGCTCGCCAAACGCATCGTCGGCAACGAGGTGATCGCCTACCCGGAGCTCGGCGCCGAGGCGATCGCCCGGCTCGAGGTGGTAGACTTCCCCGCCATCGTGGTCATGGACTGCCACGGCGGCGACCTCTACGAGGAGGGCCGCGCACGGTACGCGCGGTGAGCGTAGAGCCACGCGGTTCGATGGCGAGGCACGGAGTCCATGTTTCGACTGCGGCCGCGAGGGAGCATGGCGGCCAAACGGAGGCGAGTATGATCGACTACTGTGAGAAGATCCGTAGCTCTATCGAGGTCAACGTACCCGCGACGGTAGCGAACGAGGAGTGGACCCAGTTCGTCTTCTCGACGCTCTACATGCCCCGGCATGATCGGAGTGCTCGCGACGCCGATCCGGGAGAAGGCTTTGTGCGCCTGGAGGCGGTCGGCGAAGGCAGGACCAAGGTCACCGTCGATCTCAACTACGGCCCCCAGTGGAAGGACATCGAGGACGACACGGAGATCGACGAGGCGCGCCGGCATCTCGACTGGGTCCTCGGCCGCTACAAGGAGTTCGTGGAGCGCGGCAGCGTGAAGACCGGTGAGGCAGATCGCTGAGCAGCAGGGGGCTCGCGTTTCGAGAGCGATCTCGCGGGAAGATGACGGGGAAACGGAGGTGAGTGCGATGACGTATTGCGAAGAAGTCCGTAGATCCATCGAGGTCAACGTTCCCCCGACGGTAGCGAACGAGGAGTGGACCCAGTTCGTCTTCTACACGGTCTACATGCCCCAGCATGATCCGGGCGCTCGCATGGCCGAGCCCGGAGAAGGTTTCGTGCGCCTGGAGGCGGTCGGCGAAGGCAGGACCAAGGTCACCGTCGATCTCAACTACGGCCCCCAGTGGAAGGACATCGAGGACGACACGGAGATCGACGAGGCGCGCCGGCATCTCGACTGGGTCCTCGGCCGCTACAAGGAGTTCGTGGAGCGCGGCAGCGTGAAGGTCGCTGAGACGGCCTGAGTGCGCGTAGGCCGGCCGAGTCCGCGTGGTTGGTCCTTGGTGAGGGATCTGGTTCAGCAGCCTGCGCTGGGGCTCGTCCATAGCCACGGTTCTCGCTTGCGACGAGGATCTCTCGTAGCGTGACAGCGTCATCGACGTCGTCCCGTCCCCTGGCAGGTACAATCGGGCGATGGGGGAGACGTCGTGACTGCCTGGATCATTGCCTTCGGGCGCATGCTTGGGCTGGGTTCCATCGCCGGCATCCGGCCGTCGATGACGCTTGCTGTGATCGGAGTGGTCAGCTACTTCGACTGGGGCGTGGAGATCAACTCCACGTTCGCGTTCCTCAGCCACTGGCTGGCCATCGGCATCTTCGTCGTGCTCGCGATCCTCGAGTCCACCTTCGACAAGATCGCCAAGATGGACCGGATGCAGGATCGGTTGATCATGCCGTACCGACTGGTCGTCGGCGGGGTGGCGGGCGCCGCCACGGTCCCGTTCGGCTGGCATGGCGTCGTCGTCGGCGCAGCAGTGGGCCTGGGCGCGGCGTGGTTCTCCCAGTACACGAAGCACCTGACCCGGCCCAAGACCGTGCCCAGCGCGGCCGTCGTGGCTCTGATCAGCGCCGCCGAGGACCTCGGCTCCTTTCTCGGCAGCGCCCTGGTCCTCGCCGTCCCGTATGTGGGCTACGCCTACGTCGGCGTCACCGGGTTCCTGTACTGGCGCGTGCGTGGCCGTCGCCGGGCGAAGTACCGCAGACTGAGGCGATCGGCCGCCGCGGCCGGTGGAGACGACGATGACGGTTGACGGATCCGACCTCGGGGTGCGGCGCCTGCGCATGGTGGAGGAACAGCTGGTCGCTCGCGGCCTGCACGATGAGGACGTGCTCGCGGCGATGCGGTCGGTGCCACGGCACCTCTTCGTGCCGGAGGATCTCGTGGATGAGGCGTACGCGGACTCACCGCTCCCGATCGGTCTCGGCCAGACGATCTCGCAGCCGTACATGGTGGCGATCATGACCTCGCTGCTCGGCGTCGACATCCGCTCCCGTGTGCTGGAGGTCGGCTCCGGGAGCGGGTACCAGACGGCCGTCCTCGCCGAGCTCGCCGGGGAGGTCTACGCGGTGGAGCGACTCGTTCCGCTGGCAGAACGAGCCCGGTCGGTGATCGCCCGGCTCGGGTACGGCAACGTGCGCCTCGCCATCGGCGACGGCGCCAGAGGTTGGCACGAGCGGGCGCCGTTCCAGGGCATCCTCGTGGCGGCCGCCGCCGACGAGCCCCCGCCCGAATTGCTCGGCCAGCTGGCCGACGGCGGCCGGCTGGTCATCCCCGTCGGTCGCAGTCACGGCGACCAGGTACTCACCATCGTCGAGCGCGCCGGCAGTTCCTTCGAGGAGCGTCACGACACGCGCTGCCGCTTCGTGCCGCTGATACGCGACAGGAGTCCCGAGGAGCGGCGGGCCACCGCCTTCCGCGGCAGCGGGCCCCGGGAGGAGGCGGGCCGGACGCCGTCGGCGGACGATGAAGCCCTTCGGGGCGGCCCCGACCGGAGTGAGGAGGCCGTCATGAAGTCGGTCGAGGTGAAGGTGAGCGGCACGGTGCAGGGCGTGTACTACCGGGCCAGCGCCCGGCGCGAAGGAGCGCTGCGCGGTTTGCGCGGCTGGGTGCGCAACCTCAGCGACGGCTCGGTCGAATTGCGCCTTCAGGGACGCGCCGAAGCGGTCGATGCCATGCTGGAGTGGTGCCGCGAGGGCCCGCCGGCGGCGCGCGTGTCGCGGCTCACGGTCAGGGACGCACCGGCGGACGAGACCCTGGACCGCTTCGAGGTGAGATAGACGAGCGGTGATGTGCTATACCTGAGGCAACGTGAGCAAGCGGAGGTGGACGGTGGGCAGAGCCGAGAAGAAGGCGGCAAAGGCCGCGAAGAAGGCTGCCGGCAAGAAGCGCGGAGGGTTTCTGTTCGGCGCGGTGATGGGCGCCGTGGCCGGCCTGTTGCTGGCGCCCAAGAGCGGCAAGGAGACGCGCGAGCAGTTGTTCGGCCAGGGCGCGCTCGGCGCTCAGGTGGACCGCATCATGGGCGCCGTCGGCGCGGGCAAGGACTCCGCCGCCGACCAGAACGAGGAGCTCAAGCGCAAGATCGAGGAGACTCGAGAGCGCCTGCGCAGCCAGATGGATGTCACTGGCGACGCGGCGGGTCCGGCGCCCGCCGAGGCGAGCTGAGCGGGCGCGCACGCAACGGGCTGGGGGCGGCGGCCACGGTCACCGGGGCCGCCGCCCTCGGCCTTGTCTATCTGCTGCACGAGGCGCAGTGGGTGCGCCGCGTGGACCGGCGCCTCGCGGCGCCCGCCGCGAGCGCGGCGCTCGACGGTCTCGTCGTCGTGCAGCTCTCGGACTTCCACGCCGGTCTTACGCCCAGCTTCAACCTTCGGGCCACGCGTAAAGCCGTCGACCTGGCGCTCGCCGCCCGGCCGGACCTCGTGCTCATCACGGGCGACTTCGCCGGCGGTCCGCACGGCGCCGGGGAGCTGCAGCGGCAGCTGCGACGACTGCGGGCGCCGCTCGGCGTGTTCGGTGTGTTCGGCAATCACGACCACGGCGACAGCAAGGCGCCCTTCGTGTACCCCACGGATCCGCGCGTGATCGAGGACGCCGGGGTGCGCCTGCTCACCAACGAGACGGCGATCATCGAGACCGGAGCCGGCGCCGTCGTCCAGATCGCCGGCGTCGATGACACCGACGGCGGCCACGACGACCTGCCGGCGGTGCTGGCTCGGCTGGACCGCCGGCCGGGCGTCCTCCGTCTTCTGCTCAGCCATCACGCCGACGTCGTCAAGAGGACGGCTCCGGACGACTTCCACCTCACCCTCTCCGGCGACACGCACGGCGGCCAGATCTGCCTCCCGCTGCCGGGACGTCGCATCCTGCTCAGCGACCTCAGCGCCGAGTTCGTCGAGGGGGCGTACGACGTCGGCGGTCGTTCGCTCTACGTCACGCGCGGCGTCGGCACCAGCATGCTGCCGTTCCGCGCCTTCTGCCGGCCGGAGATCGTCGTCTTCCACGTGGAGGCACGAAGGTGAACCGCCGCTCTCGCGGCTCGGCCGGGCTCCTCCTGTGCCTCTGCGCGGCTCTCGCTCTCGGACTCGTCGCCCTCAGCGGCTGCGGCGACGCCGATCCCTTCGTCGGCCTCTATTGGGAGCCGTCCACGTCGCGGCGCGTGGAGATCCGCAAGGACGGCGACGACTACCGCCTGTACTACGGCGCCGCCATGAAGCCGTTCAAGGCGATCCGCCACGGCGACGAACTGCGCATCGCCGAGCCGATGGGCGGCCAGACCGTCGTGCGCCGCGGCGACGACGTGGGGACGCTCAAGCTCGAGACTGCGGGCAAGACCACCACTCTCAAGCGGTTGCAGCAGCACCAGTAGGTCGACGGACCGGGTCTCCCGTCGCGGCCGGACCCACTCAGTCGCTGCGCGAGAACAACCTCGCCAGTGGCGGTGAGACGTTGTCGATCGCCGCCGTGGGGCAGACCTCGGTGCAAGCGAAGCAGCGCACGCAGAGTGAATCGTCGTACTGCGGCAGCGGGTCCATGGCTATCGCTCGGGCACCGCAGATCGCCGCGCACTCGTTGCAGCGGATGCACGCGCCGGGGTCCACGAGGCGCGGCCGCGCTGTGATCAGGTTGCGCGTGAGGCGGTGCAGCGACGGAGGGAGGAGCTCCTGCAGGTCGCGCCGGACCGGCTTGAAGGCGACGTCCGGCTCGATCGGATCCCCCGTGAGCCGGTACGGGTCGTCGAGGTCGAGCAGTCCCCTGCGCGCGGAGGCGGCGATGGTGTACACGGAGCGGCGCTCGTGGGCGGTGCGGTCGGCGAGCGCCGCGTCCAGCGCCACGGCGTCGCGGGCGGCGAAGAGCGAACCCAGTTCCCGCGGCGTGCCGCTGCCCGGCCCCTGGCCCTCCATGGCGACGATCGCATCGATGATCGTGAACCGGGGGCGCACGGCGAGGTGCAGGTCGAGGAGCATGTCGGCGAAGTCCTCGCGCCGCTGGGCGCGCACGTGCAGGTGCGCCTTGGCGAGGCCGGGGATGCACCCGTACGTCAGCTTGACGCCGCCGGTGAGGCGCATGAGCTGGTGGGTCTTGAGGACGCCGACCTGCACGACGGCGTCGGCGTCCAGGAAGGCTCGCCCCACGGGGAAGCTGCGGTACAGCCTGCCGTCCGGCGCCTCCAGCTGGGCCTTGTCGTCCTCCACGTCCACGATCGGCACGTCTTCGGAGGCGCAGACGTCGGCGAGGCCGCTGAGCTTGTAGGCGCGCGCCACCTTGGCGGGCCCGTTCAGCCCGCCCGGGCTGTCGGCGACGAAGGGCTCGGCGCCGGCCCGCTTGAGCGCGCGCAGCACGCAGCCGAGCGTCTCAGGGTGCGTGGTCACGGCCTTCTCGGGGGACGCTGCGCGGAGCAGGTTGATCTTCACGGCCACGCGTTCACCGGGGCGTGCGACGGCGGCCCAGCCGCCGAAGGGCTCGACGAGACGTTCCAGCGACGCGTCGAGCCCGGGCCCGTGCGCGGCGCGCACGTGAGCGACGAGCGAAGGAGCGGTGGACGCAGCGCCGTCGTCGCTCACGGCCGCGGCTTCTCCGCCACGATCAGATGGTCGAGCATCCGGGGCCACGCGCCGCGCCGCACCCACTACTTCACGCAGCGCGCGTACTTGAGAAAGGCCTCCAGCGCCTTCTCGACCGCCTCGGGGGAAGCGATCTCGTCGCCCGCCTCCTCGCTGAGGCACTCGCGCATCTTCAGCGAGATGAGCAGCACGCCGACGCGGTCGAGGGCCGCCTTGGTGGCGGCGAGCTGGGTGAAGATCTCCTCGCACGGACGTCCTTGTTCGATCATCCGCTGCAAGCCCCGCGACTGGCCCTCCACCCGGCGCAGACGGTTGATCAGGCGCCCTGCCTCATCCTCGTCGATGTAGTCCTTCACGCCGCGACTATACCCCCCGGGGCTATCGTCGACAATACGGTGAGACCCGGGCGTCAGGCGAGGCGCTGCAGTCGGTCCTCGGCGACGCAGCGAAGGTCGGCCAGCACGCGATCGGGCACGGGCATCCCGCCGGAACCGACGCCGAGCCGCGCCTCGGGCTTGACGCTGCCGTGGAAGTCGGAGCCGCCGGTCGGCACCAGTGCATATCGGCGCGCGAGCGCGAGACAGGCGGCCACCGTCTCTTCGTCGTGGAGCGGGTAGTAGCACTCGATTCCGGCGAGGCCGGCGCGGGCCGCGTCGTGCACGATGCGACGCAGCCCGCCCACGTCCGCACGGATGATGCCCGGGTGCGCGAGCACGGGGACGGCGCCGGACGCGCGCAGCAGCTTGAGCGCGCGGCCCAGGGCGAGGCGGCGCCGGTCGACCCAGGCGGGGGCGCCGCGGCGGAGGTAGAGCTCGAAGGCCTCGCTGATCGAGCTCACGTACCCGCGGCGCACCATCGCCGCACCGATGTGCGGCCGGCCGACGGCGCCGGTCCCGGCTTCGGCCGCGAGGTCGGCGGGCTCGAGCGGCATGCCGAGCTCCGTCAGCCGCCCGACGATGCGCGCGTTGCGCTCGTCGCGGTACTTGCGCAGCTCCGTGAGCTCCTCCTCGAGCTCGGCGCTCGGCGCTCCCGCGAGGAAGTACCCGAGCATGTCCATGGTGACCCGGTCGTGCTCGAGATTGATCTCGACGCCGGGGATCACCTCGACGCCGAGGCGCTCGCCGGCGGCCAGCGCCTCCGGCAGGCCGTCCACGGTGTCGTGGTCGGTCACCGCGACGGCGGTGAGGCCGAGGGCCGCCGCCTCCTCCACGAGCTGCGTGGGCGTCAGCGAGCCGTCCGAGTACGTCGTGTGTGCGTGCAGGTCGATCATCACGTGTAGCGTACCCCGCCCGCCGGCACGGCGCGCCTCGTCCGCCGCGGCGCGCTTCGTCCGCCGCGGGTAAGATGATGGGGCGCGGCGGCACCGGCGACCTCCGCGCCCGTCATCCAGCCACACCGTCTTGCTCTGGAGGTCCGCGATGCGCATCGGGATGATCGCCCCACCTTGGTTTCCCCTGCCGCCCCAGCGCTACGGAGGCATCGAGTTCGTCGTCAGCCTTCTCACGGAAGGCCTCGTCGTCCGCGGCCATGACGTCACCCTGTTCGCCAGCGGCGACTCGGAGACGCAGGCGCGGCTCAGTTACATCTTCTCCCGCGCCCCCTTCGAGCAGATCGAGAGCGGCGGCCACCTCGAGGTCATGCACAGCCTCGAGGCGTACAAACGAGCGCGCGAGTTCGACGTCATCCACGACCACGATGGGCTCGCCAGTCGTGCGCTGGGAGCACTGGTCCACGAACTCACCGGCACCCCCGTCGTCGCCACACTGCACGGGCCCGCGGACGCGATCACCCAGGAGATGCTCGGCGCGCTCCGCGCCGACCTCCAGTTCATCGCCATCAGCGAGTACCAGCGACAGGGCTTCCCCGACCTGCGCTTCGTCGGTACCATCCCCAACGCCATCGACGTGGAACACATGCCCTTCAGCGCCGAGAAGGACGACTACTTGCTGTTCATCGGCCGCATGACGGCCGACAAGGGCGCGCACACGGCCATCGAGGTCGCGCGGCGTGTGGGCGAGCGTCTCATCATGGCCGGCAAGGTGAACGAGGGACCGGAGCGCGACTTCTTCGCCGCCGAGGTCGAGCCGTACCTCTCGGACAACATCCACTACCGCGGAGAAGTCGACCACGAGACCAAAGCGGAGCTCTACCAACGCGCCCGCTGCACGTTGTTCCCGATCCAGTGGCCGGAGCCGTTCGGCCTCGTGATGATCGAGTCGCTCGCGTGCGGCACGCCGGTGATCGCCATGCGGCAGGGTTCCGTACCCGAGGTGATCGAGCACGGACGCAGCGGGTTCATCGTCGACACGACGGACGAGATGGTGGACGCGCTTGCGCACGTCGACGAGATCGACCCCGCGGAGTGCCGGCGCGCCGTCGAACAGCGCTTCGGGAGCGAGACGTTCGTGGCTGCGCACGAAGCCGCCTATGCGCGGCTCCTGGGGTGAGAGCCATGCGACTTCCCTACGACGACGTCCATCTCATCGCCGACCCGCTCTACGGGTACCTGCGCATCACGCTCTCGCGCGCCGGCGAGATCGCGGAGCCGGACGTGATCGACAACCCGTGGGTGCAGCGCCTCAAGCGCATCCACCAGCTGCAGAGCTCCTGGTGGGTCTTTCCCACGGCCGAGCACAGCCGTTTCGCCCACAGCTTGGGCACGATGCACCTCGCCGGCGCACTGGCGCGCCAGGTGTACCCCACCCTCGCTGAAGTCGAGCCCGGCACGCCCTCGGAGCCGCTGGTCGAGGAGACGCTTCGCATGGCCGGCCTGCTCCACGACCTCGGCCACGGGCCGTTCAGTCACTTCTGCGACGCGCAGTACCTCGTGCCCGTGTTCGGCGCCGATCACGAGCAGATCTCACAGCACCTCATCGTCAACGAGCTCGGTTCACTGATCGCCGAGCTGCGGCGAAGCCCGTCGGGGACGTTCGCCGTCGGCGAGGCCGTCGATCCCTGGCACGTCGCCTTCCTCGTGCGCGCGGAGGAGGGCGGCGCGGCCTCGGCGAGCGACCCCATCCCTCGCTGGGTCCGCCTCCTGCACCGCGCCCTCTCCGGCGCCGTCACGGTCGACAATCTCGACTACGTGCGTCGCGATGCCGCCATGTGCGGTGTCGGTCTCGGCCCCATCGACGTCGACCGGCTCATCTACTACACCTTCTGCACCGCCGATGGGCTCACGTTCCACAAGCGCGCGCTGAGCTCCCTGCGCGCCTTTCTCAACGCACGCTTCTACATGTACGAGAACGTGTACTTCCACCGCATCGGGCACGCCATCGACCTGCATCTGCGCGAGATCTTCCGGCCGACCATGGAGCTGATCCTCCCCGAGAGCCCTCTCGACGATCCGGGCGCGTACCGCAGGCTCTCGGAGTGGTCGTTGTTCACCACCGTCGAGTCGTGGCTCGACGAACCGCTGCAGAGTCCGCGCCGCGAGCTCGCTGAGGAGTGGCAGAGCATCATCCACCGCCACGTGAAGTACAGCATGGTGTACGAACACCACGTGGAGCGTCAGAAGCCCCTGCCGGCGGCGCGCGACCTCACGCGGGAGGAGTTCCACGCCGCCATCATGCGGCATCTGCCGCTGGAGTCGCGCGGCGTGGAGTTCGTCGTCGACATCGCCTCGCAGGACCCGCGGCCGCTCAACCCGTTCGTGGGTCCCAAGCGGCTGCCGGTCTACGATCCGGCGACCGACCGCATCGACGAGCAGCTTCTCGGCGGCATCCTCGAGTTCGTGCCCGCCAAGGCGCATCTGTACCGGGTGTTCGCGGTGGGCCGCGAGCACGAGCGGACGCTCGCCCTCGCGGCCCAGGAGGCGTTGGGCGAGATCGAGCCCCAGAGTCTGACCAACCTCTGACGCTCCCGTGGGGACCGGGGCACAGGGTCGCCGGCGGCGGGCGGGGATTGGGCGGCGGACGGGATCCGGCGGCGGACGGGGATCCACCGGCGGACGCGGATCCGGCGGAGGGCGCGAGGTATTCGAAATGCATGTCGTACTGGTGGACGTACGCTCAGAAGCACAAGCGTACGTTCGCCTGTGCGCCCGCGCGTACAACTCCCGCGGGGGCATGGTGGTTCCACCGGCAGGCCGCTCAGAACCCGCCGCGGAACAGGACGAGCAGGATGACCACCACCATCGCCGCAAGCACGACCAGCAAGGCGAGGATGAACAGGTTGAGGCAGCCGGGGTCGCGGCGCTCGGGCGACCGGCGCTGGGGCTGCCGGCCCTCGCTTGCGGAGGAGCGCGCGGCGCGCCGTCGGTCGGGTCGCGAGGTCGCGCTCACTTGTCGAGGGGGTGGGTCATGTCTTCCGGGCGCACCCAGGCGTCGAACTCCTCGGCGGTGACGTAGCCCAGGCCGAGCGCCGCCTCTTTGAGCGTGAGCCCGTCGTGGTGGGCCGTCTGGGCGATCCGCGCCGTCTTCTCGTAGCCGATGTGCGGCGTCAGCGCCGTCACCAGCATGAGCGAAGCGTCGAGGTGATGGCGGATCACCTCGAGGTCGGGCTCAATGCCGCGGGCGCAGAACACGTCGAACGCGCCCGCCGACTCCGCCAGCAACTGCGCCGATTCGAGCAGCGCGTGGAGCATGACCGGCTTGTAGACGTTGAGCTGGAAGTTGCCCTGCGATCCGGCGAAGGCGACGGTGGTGTCGTTGCCGAACACGCGCACGGCGACCTGGGTCAGCGCCTCAGCCTGGGTGGGATTCACCTTCCCGGGCATGATCGACGAGCCGGGTTCGTTCTCGGGGATGCGCAGCTCGCCGATGCCGTCGCGTGGCCCGGACGCGTACCAGCGCACGTCGTTGGCGAGCTTCATGAGCGCGGCGGCCAAGGTGCGGAGCGCCGCGCTCGCGTTGATCATCGCGTCGTGCGCCGACAACGCGGCGAAGAAGTTGGCGGCCGGGTGGAACGGCTTGCCGGTGAGCGCGGCGATGTGCGCGGCTGCGGTCTCCGCGAAACGCGGATCGGTGTTGAGCCCGGTGCCGACGGCGGTGCCGCCGAGGGCGAGCTCATGCAGGCCGGGCAGAGCGCCGCGCACCGTGGCCAGCGCCTGGTCGAGCTGCGCGACCCATCCCGAGATCACCTGACCCAACGTCACGGGGGTCGCGTCCTGCAGGTGGGTGCGCCCGACCATGACGATGCCGGCGAACTCTTCCGCCTTGGTCGCGAGCGTGTCACGGAGCGCCTCGATGGCGGGGATGAGCGCGTCCTCGAGCTCCGCGGCGGCGGCGATGTGCATCACCGCCGGGAACGTGTCGTTGCTCGACTGCCCCAGGTTGACGTCGTCGTTGGGGTGGACGGGCACGCCGGCGCCGCGGCCGGTCCCGGCCAGTTCATCGGCGCGGTTGGCGATGACCTCGTTGGCGTTCATGTTGGTCTGCGTGCCGCTGCCGGTCTGGAAGACGACGAGGGGGAACTCCGCGTCGAGCGCGCCGTCCCTGACCTCGGTGGCGGCGCGCGCGATGAGCTCGGCCTTGTCCTTCGGCAGGCGGCCGAGCTCCTCGTTGGCCCGCGCCGCCGCCAGCTTGAGCACGCCGAGCGCGCGGATCACCGGCCGCCCCCACCGGAACCGCTCGGTTCCGATGGGGAAGTGCTTCAGCGAGCGCTGCGTCTGCGCCCCCCAGTAGTGCTCCGCCGGCACGCTCACGTCGCCCATGCTGTCGTGCTCGATGCGCCAGTCGTCGCCCATGCCGGTAAGACTACCCCGTCCGTGGTGAGACGTGTTCCTTCGGGAACGGATCATGGCGGAATCGGCTTCCCGGGGAGTATGCTGCGGGGACGAAGGATTCCGCACTGCGCGGGCCGGAGAGGGAGGCCGTGTGGGGGAGCTGTCTGCAGCGCCGATCTCGACCGGGTGATCGGCCCGCCGGCGGGGCGGTCGTGAGGACGGAGCCATGAGCATCTTCACCAGAGCGTTCAACAAGCTCGGCCGCTACGATGAGCTCGCCGCGCGCTTTCCCGGCGGCCCACAGCCCGAAGGGCCGACGTGGCAGAGGCGCTGCGTCATGTTCGACAAGACGATGCGCTACGACTGGTGCGTCACGATCGTCGTCGCCGCCGACGGGCTATGGCTCCAGGCGCGACCACCGGCCCAAGGCACGCAGGCGGCGATCCTCGTGCCCTGGACCGAGATCGGCGCCGTGCGACCCACCCGTCTCTACTGGCGCAGGGCCGTCTGCCTCAGCTGCGGCGAACCTGCCGCGGGGGTGATCACCGTCTGGCAGCCGGTGTGGGATGCGGCGGGGCCGTTGTGGCAGGCGGCGTGGCGGAGTACGCCTGCGCCGCCCGCGCCGCCCGTAGCGTCCGCGCCGCCTACCTGACCGAAGTCAAGGCGCGGCCTTCGCGGCTCGGGGTATCACTTGGGCATGGCCGAGCAGACGTCGGGAGCGCCGCGCCGCCTGGCGCGGGAGGAGAAGACCATCGCGGCGATGATCGCGCTCTACTGCCGCGATCATCACGAGGCGGAGGCGGGCGATGCGAGCGCCGGACTCTGCCCCGAGTGCGCTGAGCTCCTCGAGTACGCACGCGTTCGTCTCGAGAAGTGCCGCTACGGCGCCGACAAGCCGACCTGCGCGAACTGCGAGACGCACTGCTACAAGCCGGTGATGCGAGCACGCGTCCGGGAGGTCATGCGCTACAGCGGCCCGCGGATGCTGAGGCGCCACCCGGTGCTCGCCGCTGCGCACCTTGTGGACCGGCGCAAGACGCCGGGCGGTGAGGTGGGCTAGGGAGAATCGGTCCGTCACCGCGTCCTCGGCGGATCAGCGCTCGACGGTCAAGCCCTTGGCATCGTCCGGCACGTTCTGCGGTCGGCCGTACCGGCGT
>CAZJGT010000054.1:0-13027 GCA_964545565.1 uncultured Thermoleophilia bacterium | reverse complement strand
ACATCGACAAGGACGGGGAGATCGTCCCCGTCGACGAGTTCCAGCCCAAGCCCGTCGAGCCTCAGACGCTGATCGCCAAGGTCAAGAAGCTCCTCGAGCAGTGAGAGAGGATCCGAGATGCCAGTGACTGAACAAGACCAGTTCCGCGCCGACATCACCGCCCTCGTCGAGAAGCTCGGGCCGGGCAGAAGCTCGCTCATCCCGATCCTCGCGGATGTCAAGAGGCGCTACCACGAGATCGACTCCGAGAACATGCAGACCATCGCCGACGTGCTCGACATCCACCCCGTGGAAGTCCACAGCGTCGCCTCCTTCTACGCCTTTCTGCACGGCGCGCCCGAAGGACGGTTCGTGATCCGTCTCTGCGGCACGCTCTCGTGTGATTTCGCCGGCAAGGACGCCGTCGCCGCAGCGCTCAAGGACGAGCTCGGCGTCGACTTCGACGAGACGACCGACGACGGGCTCTTCACCCTCGAGTGGGCGAGCTGCATCGGCATGTGCGACCAGGGTCCGGCCCTGCTCGTGAACGACCAGGTCCACACGCGGGTCACCCCGCAGGCGGTGCATGAGATCGTCGCCGCCTGCCGGACCGCCGCTGCGACCCCGGAGGGCTGAGCGGTGGCCACCATGATCGAGACACAGGGCAACGCCCTCACCTACGAGACCATCGAGGCCGAAGCGGGCCTCAAGGCCGCCCTCGCCATGAGCCGCGCCGACCTCGTCGACTTCGTGCGCGACAGCGACCTCAAGGGTCGCGGCGGCGCGGGCTTCCCCACGGGCATGAAGTGGGGCTTCTGCGCGGCGGAGAAGGCCGACCAGAAGTACATCATCTGCAACGCCGACGAGGGCGAGCCCGGCACGTTCAAGGACCGCGTCATCCTCACCCGTTTCGCCGACCTCGTCATCGAGGGCATGACGATCGGCGGTCGCGCCATCGGCGCGACGCTGGGCATCATCTACCTGCGCGCCGAGTACACGTACCTGCGCCCGCACCTCAACGAGATCATCCAGAAGCGGCGCGGCCAGGGCCTGCTCGGCCACGACATCATGGGCGTCGAGGGCTTCGACTTCGACATCCTCGTGGCCATGGGCGCCGGCGCCTACGTCTGCGGCGAGGAGACGGCCCTCATCGAGAGCCTCGAGGGCTTCCGCGGCGAGCCGCGCAACCGGCCGCCGTTCCCCGTCGTCGCCGGCCTGCTCAACAACCCGACGGTCGTGAACAACGTGGAGACGCTCGCCTCCGTGGCGGCGATCTTCTGCAAGGGCTGCGACTGGTTCAAGGGCTTCGGCACCGACAAGTCGACGGGCTACAAGCTCTTCAGCATCAGCGGCGACTGCGAGAGGCCGGGCGTGTACGAGTTCCCGTGGGGCATCACCGTCGCCAGCCTCCTCGATGAGGTGGGCGGCACGGGCGCCAAGGCCGTCCAGATCGGCGGCGCCAGCGGCGTGTGCATCCCCGCCAGGGACTTCGCGCGCACTCTGGCGTTCGAGGACGTGCCCACGGGCGGCTCCGTGATGGTCATCGGGCCCGATCGCGACATCCTCGACGTGGCCGAGAACTTCCTCGACTTCTTCGTCGAGGAGAGCTGCGGCCAGTGCACTCCGTGCCGTCTGGGGAATCCCCAGATGCTCAAGGCGGTCCGCCTGCTCAAGGAGGGCGCCTGCCCGCCGGAGTTCCTCGCCGACGTCAAGGCGATGGCGGAGACCATGAAGGTCGCCTCGAAGTGCGGCCTCGGGCAGACGAGCCCGAGCGCCTTCCTCTCGATCCTCGAGGGCTTCGACGACGAGATCAGCAACCGCGCCCCGGGCGCCTGACGAGAGCGAGGGAGTGAGCATGAGCAATCCCACCACCCCGATCCATCGCGCGCCGCTCTCGCAGCAGCACCGGCGCGTCATCACCACCACCAGCCCGGACGCCATCGGCGCCGAAGTGAGCATCACCATCGATGGCGTCGAGACCAAGGCGCCGTTCGGCATCACGATCCTCGAGGCCGCCAAGAACGCCGGGGTCAAGATCCCGACGCTGTGCGACCATCCCGACCTCGACGTGGCCGGTGTCTGCCGCATGTGCGTCGTCGAGGTCGAGGGCCAGCGGACACTGCAGCCCGCCTGCACCTTCCCGGTCGTCAACCAGATGAAGATCAAGACGCACTCGCGCAAGGTCCGCATGGCGCGCAAGCACGTGCTCGAGCTGCTCCTCAGCGAGCACTACGGCGAGTGCTACAGCTGCGTGCGCAACGGCAACTGCGAGCTGCAGTCGCTGGCCGAGGAGTACGGCATCACCGCGTTCCCCTTCGGTCACCCCGAGGAGTCGCAGTTCGAGCCCGACTACTCGAGCTACTCCGTGATGCGCGACATGGACAAGTGCATCCGTTGCCGCCGCTGCATCCGCACCTGCATCGACATCCAGGAAGTCGGCGTGCTCGAGGCCGTGGGCCGCAGCAACAAGGTCACCATCGAGACGTTCGAAGACATGCCTCTCGGCTCCGTCGTCTGCATCAACTGCGGCCAGTGCGTCAACCGTTGCCCGGTCGGCGCCCTGTACGCCAAAGACGAGACCGACGCGGTCTGGGCGGCGCTCGACGACCCCGACAAGCACGTCGTCATCCAGACGGCCCCGGCGCCGCGCTCGGCCATGGGCGAGCTGTTCGACCTCGAGCCGGGCACGCCGGTCACCTTCGAGATGAACACGGCGCTTCGCCGCGCCGGTTTCGACATGGTGTTCGACACCAACTTCTCCGCCGACCTCACGATCATCGAGGAAGGTACGGAACTGATCCTGCGCCTCTACAAGGCGCTGGTGCAGGGCGACGAGGACGTCGCGCTGCCGCAGTTCACGAGCTGCTCTCCGGGCTGGGTCAAGTACCTGGAGCACTTCTATCCCGAGTACCTGCCCAACGCCTCGAGCGCCAAGAGCCCGCAGCAGATGTTCGGCGCGCTCATCAAGACCTACTACGCCGAGAAGCTCGGGCTCGACCCCGAGAAGATCGTCAGCTGCGCGCTCATGCCCTGCTCGGCCAAGAAGTACGAGTGCAACCGGCCGGAGATGAACGACTCCGGCTACCAGGACGTCGACTTCGGGCTCACCACACGTGAGCTCGGCAAGATGTTCAAAGAGGCCGGGCTGCACGTGCCGAGCATGCCGAAGAGCGACTTCGACGACCCCTTCGGCACCGCCACCGGCTCCGGCGTGATCTTCGGCGCCACCGGCGGCGTCATGGAGAGCGCCCTGCGGACCGTCATCGAGCTGGTCACCGGCGAGAAGGTCGAGAGCATCTACGACCACGGCGACATCGTGCCTGTGCGCGGCTTCGACGGCGTCAAGTACGCCGAGATCACCATCCCCAAGGTCGGCCCGGTGCCGGAGCTTCTCGCGCACCTCGTGCCGGACTGGGACTGGCTCGACGGCGCCACGCTCAAGGTGGCGGTCGCCCACGGCACCGCCAACGCCAAGAAGGTCATGGACGACATCGCGGCCGGCGGCAAGTTCAGCGAGTGCCACTTCATCGAGTTCATGGCCTGCCCGGGCGGCTGCCTGGGCGGCGGTGGCCAGCCGATCCCGACCAGCCCCGAGATCAGGGCCGCCCGCGCCAGGGCCATCTACGCCGAAGACCATGCCTACGACGTACGCAAGTCGTACGAGAACCCGGCGGTGGCGCGGACCTACGCCGAGTTCCTCACCGACGGGCCGTGCGGCCACAAGAGCCACAAGCTGCTGCACACCGACTATGTGAGCAGGGGCAAGCACATCCCGCAGGAGTAGTCCGCGCAGACGCAGCGGGCGACCGGGCCGGCGAGAGTCATCACCACAGCCCGGTCGCCCGCATCGAATAGACTCGAGGCGGGCAGAAGGCAGGTGCTCCCGGGGCGAGCGGCCCCAGCCGCATACCAGGACCGGAGCGCCGGCCAAGCGAAGCCAATGGGTACACCGCAAGACAAGCGAAAGCCGGCCGTCACCTACGTCGACCCGTTCCGGGACGGCGGCGAGATCCGGCCGATGAGCGCGGAGGCGCGGACGCTCCTGCGCACCGTCAACCAGAAGATCGCCGCCCGCCCGTCGCTGCGCGCCATCGTCGACTACCTCTTCGACAACACCCAGGAGCTCATCCCCTGCGACCGCATGGGGCTCGCCTTCATCGACGAGCAGTCCGTGTACGTGACCAGCTACTACAACCGCGCCTCCTACGACCGCCTGAGCATCGACCAGGGCTATCGCGAGGGCCTGCGGGGCAGCACGCTGACGGAGGTGATGCACGGCGGCCTGCCGCGGATCATCAACGACCTCGAGGCCTACGTGCGCGATCACCCGCGCAGCCGCTCGTCCAAGCTGCTGATCAAGGAGGGCGTGCGCTCCAGCCTCACCTGCCCGCTCATCGTCGAGGGACGCGTGGTCGGGTTCATCTTCCGCAGCTCGCGCACCCCGTACACGTACGGGCCGCAGCATATCGAGCTGCAGATGGCGATCACCGAGCGCCTCAGTCAGGCCGTCGAGAAGGCGTGGCGCATCGAGCAGCTCGAGGAGGCCAATCACGCCTACACGCAGATGCTCGGATTCGTGAGCCACGAGCTGCAGAGTCCGGTCGCCTCCATGGTCACCGATGCCCAGATCCTCACGCAGGGCTATCTGGGCGACCTCACGCCCGAGCAGCGCGCCAAGGTGCTGAGCATGGAGCGCAAAGGACAGTACCTGCTCAGCCTCGTGCGCGAATATCTCGACCTCGCGCGGGTCGAGGGCGGCGAGCTCAGACTCTCACCGCGTTCGCGCGTCGACGTGGCCGACGAGGTGATCGCGGAGGCGGTCGAACTGGTCCGCCCGCAGGCCGACGCCCACGGCACCCACCTCATCACCTGCGTACCCTCGCCGGCCTTGCCGCCGGTGTGCTGCGACCCTACGCTGCTGCGCGTCGTCACGGTCAATCTGTTGGACAACGCGATCAAGTACGGCGACGAGGGCGGCGACATCCGCGTCAAGACGGAGGTGATCCGGGACGAGAAGGGCGGCGAGCGCCTGCGGATCAGCGTGTGGAACTCCGGACCCGGCTTCAGCCACGCGGAGCACAACAAGCTCTTCCGCAGGTTCTCTCGCCTCGACGACCCGGCCCTCAGAAAACGCCGCGGCACCGGCGTCGGCCTCTACAACTCCTGGCGCATCGTCCAGCTCCACAAGGGCCGTATCAGCGCGACGTCCGAGCAGGGCGAGTGGGCGGAGTTCAGTTTCGAGATCCCGGCTACGGCGGACTGCGCCGAGCCTCCTGCTGTCGACCGAGGGAGTAGCGCATGACAGCCGTTGCAGAGACAGGAGCGTTCATCGACGACGTCGCCATCGACGAGGCGATGCAGTCGGCGTCCACCAAAGACGCCGCCAGAGTGCGTGAGATCCTCGCCAAGGCGAGAGAGCTCAAGGGACTCGAGATGGACGAAGTCGCGGTCCTCACCTCGGTGAGCGACCCCGAGCTGCTGGCGGAGCTCTTCGAGACGGCGCGCGACGCCAAGGACGCCATCTACGGCGCGCGCCTCGTGCTCTTCGCCCCGTTGTACATCAGCAACCTCTGCAACAACGACTGCCTCTACTGCGCCTTCCGCGTGCGCAACAAGCAGCTCAAGCGGCGTGCGCTCACCCAGGACGAGATCCGCCACGAGGTGGAGGCTCTCGTCGACCAGGGGCACAAGCGCATCCTCCTCGTGGCCGGCGAGTCCTACCCCAAGGACGACGGCTTCCAGTACGTGCTCGACGCCATCGCGACCATCTACGACGTCAAGCGCAGCAACGGCGAGATCCGTCGCGTCAACGTCAACGTGGCGCCGCTGAGCGTGCCCGACTTCCGGTCCCTCAAGGCCAGCGGCATCGGGACCTTCCAGCTCTTCCAGGAGACGTACCACCGCGAGACCTACAGGTCTGTGCACGTCGGCGGCAAGAAACGGGACTTCGACTGGCGCGTCACCGGCATGCACCGCGCCATGGAGGCGGGCATCGACGACGTCGGTATCGGCGTCCTCTTCGGCCTCGCCGACTGGCGCTTCGAGATCCTCGCCATGCTGCAGCACATCCGCGAGCTGGAGCGCGCCTACGGCGTGGGCCCGCACACGATCAGCATGCCACGCCTCGAGCCGGCCAGCGGCTCCGACATGGCGAGCGAACCACCGATGCCGGTGAGCGACGTCGACTTCCGCAAACTGGTCGCCATCCTCCGTCTCGCCGTCCCCTACACAGGCATGATCATGAGCACGCGCGAGACCGCCAACCTGCGCCGCGAGACCTTCGCCCTGGGCGTCAGCCAGATCTCCGCGGGCAGCCGCACCAACCCCGGCGGCTACGAGGAGGATGAGGAGTTCGACGCGGCGCAGTTCCAGCTCGGCGACCACCGCGCCCTCGACGAGGTCATCCGCGACGTCGCCGAACTGGGGTACGTGCCCAGCTTCTGCACCGCCTGCTACCGCCTCGGGCGGACCGGCATGGACTTCATGGATCTCGCCAAGCCCGGCGACATCAAGCACCACTGCGACCCCAACGCCCTGTCGACCTTCGAGGAATACCTGCTGGACTACGGCACGGAGCAGACGCGGGCGATCGGCGAGGCGCTGATCGAACGCAAGGTCGCGGAGATGGACCCCGTGCGCCGCGCCCACACCGAGAAGATGCTCGGGCAGGTGCGCGCCGGCAAACGCGACGTGCTCTGCTGACCGGCCGGCGGGCGCAGACGACCAGATCCTCCACCGTGACGAGAAGGGACCACCCGTGAGCGACGCGCACATCATCCTCGGCATCCACGTCTCCGACCGCCTCAAGAACGCGGCCGACGTGCAGAAGGTCTTCAGCGAGTACGGCTGCAACATCAAGACGCGCATCGGGTTGCACGACGCCGACGAGAACGTCTGCTCGCCGAGCGGCGTCGTGCTCATCGAGTTCTTCGGCGGCGACGACGAAGCCTCGGCGATGATGGCGAAGCTGAACCAGGTCACCGGCGTCCAGGTCCAGAAGATGGTGTTCGGCGCCTGACCGACGGCCGGACAAGGACAGCGATGAGCGACGATGTGCGCATGGAGCGTGACCTGCTCGGCGAGGTAGCCGTGCCGGCGGGCAGCCTGCACGGCGTGCACAGCGAACGGGCGCTCGAGAACTTCCCGCTCGACGGTCGGCCGGTGCACCTCGAGCTGGCGCGCGCGTACGGCCTCGTCAAGCTGGCGAGCGCGCGCACCAACCGCGTCCTCGGCGCGTGGGCCGACGACGACGCCAAGGCCGAGGCCATCGAACGCGCCTGCCGCGAGCTGGCCGACGGTCTGCTCGACGAGCACATCGTCGTCGACCGCCTGCAGGGCGGCGCCGGGACGAGCACCAACATGAACGTGAACGAAGTGCTGGCCAACCGCGCCCTGCAGATCCTCGGCGCCGAGCCGGGCGACTACGCCCGCGTCTCGCCGCTCGACGACCTCAACCTGCACCAGAGCACCAACGACACCTACCCCACGGCGCTGCGCCTCGCGGCGATAGGACTTCTGCACGGGCTCGAGGAGCAGGTGGTGTCGCTGCAGGAGGCGTTCCAGGCCAAGGAGCAGGAGTTCGCGCACGTGGTCAAGGTCGGGCGCACCCAGTATCAGGATGCCGTCCTCACCACGCTGGGCCGCGAGATGGGCGCCTACGCCGAGGCGCTGGGCCGCGACCGCTGGCGCATCTACAAGTGCGAGGAGCGGCTCCGCGTCGTGAACCTCGGAGGCACCGCCATCGGCACCGGGTTCGCGGCGCCGCGCGAGTACATCTTCCGCGTCGTCGACGCGCTGCGCGAGCTCACCAGCATCGGCTTCGCGCGCGCCGAGAACCTCACTGAGGCGACCCAGAACAGCGACGTGTTCGTCGAGGTGTCCGGGATCCTCAAGGCCCACGCCGCAACGCTGCTCAAGATCTGCGGCGACCTGCGCCTGCTGAGCTCCGGCCCGGAAGCAGGGCTGGGCGAGATCCGGCTCCCGCGGCGGCAGGCCGGCTCCAGCATCATGCCCGCCAAGGTCAACCCGGTGATCCCCGAAGCCGTGAGCCAGACGGCGCTGCTCGTGTTCGGCCACGACACGACCATCGCCACCGCCGCCGGACTCGGCAGCCTCGAGCTGAACGCCTTCCTCCCGCTCGTCGCCGCCTGCCTGCTGCAGAGCCTGCGCCTGCTGGCGAGCGCCGACGAGATCCTGCGCCGCTTCTGCGTCGAGGGCATCGAGGCGGATGAGGAGCGCTGCGCCGCGCAGGTGCGCGCCTCCAGCGCGACGGCCACGGCGCTGGTGCCCGAGATCGGGTACGACGCCGCGTGCGAGGTCGCGCGCCGCGCCGCCGAGCAGAAGGCGACGATCCGGGACGTCGTCCTCTCCGACGGCCTGCTCACCGCCGACCGGTACGAGGAACTGCTCTCCGCTGAGGCCGTCTGTCGTCTGGGGACGCCCCAGGCGCCCCACCGCGGCGTCGAGGACTGACGGCCGCCATGCCGGCATCGGTATCGAGCACCAAGGAGGAGATCGCATGGGCCTGATGGATGCCCCCAGGGGCATGAGGCTTCATATCGGGATCTTCGGCCGCCGCAACGTCGGCAAGTCGAGCCTCCTGAATGCGATCACCCGGCAGGAGGTCAGCATCGTCAGCGACTTCGCCGGTACGACCACCGACCCCGTCGAGAAGCCGATGGAGCTGCTGCCGCTCGGCCCCGTGCTCTTCATCGACACGGCCGGCATCGACGACGTCGGCGTGCTCGGCGAGCTGCGCGCCAGGAAGACCACCCAGGTGTTCGACCGCACCGACCTCGGGGTGCTGGTCACCGAAGCCGGCGACTGGGGCGACTACGAAGACGGCATCCTCGACGAGTTCCTCGAGCACTCCACGCCCGTCGTCGTCGTCTTCAACAAGGCCGACCTGGTGAGCAAGCCGGCGCCGGTCAAGCGCTTGCAGGACCTCAAGATCACGCCCGTGCTCACGACCGCCAGCGAAGGCCGTGGCGTGCTCGACTTCCGTCAGGCGCTGCTCGACGCGGCGCCGCCGGATTTCATCGACAACCCGTCGATCCTCGGCGACCTCGTCAACAGCGGCGAGCTTGCCGTCCTCGTCGTGCCGATCGACAAGGAGGCGCCGCGTGGCCGCCTGATCCTGCCGCAGGTGCAGAGCATCCGCGACCTGATGGACAGCGACGCGATGGCGCTCGTGGTGAAGGAGCGGGAGCTCCGCAACGGCATCGAGCGCCTCAATCAGCCGCCGAAGCTCGTGGTCACCGACTCGCAGGCGTTCCTCAAGGTGGCGGCCGACACGCCCCCCGAGGTGCCGATGACGAGCTTCAGCATCCTCTTCAGCCGTTTCAAGGGCGACCTCGTGAGCCAGGTCGAGGGCACGCTCGCGGTCGACGACCTGAAGAGCGGCGCGAACATCCTGATCGCCGAAGCCTGCAGTCATCATCCCATCGCCGAGGACATCGGCCGCGTGAAGATCCCACGCTGGCTCACCCAGTACGTGGGCGGCAAGCTCAACATCGAGCATATGCAGGGTCACGACTTCCCCGACGACCTCTCGCGCTGGGACCTCGTGATCCACTGCGGCGCCTGCACCTTCAACCGCAGGGCGATGCTCGGCCGCATCCTGCGCTGCCGGCAGCAGGGCGTCCCGATCACCAACTACGGCCTGGTGATCGCCTTCAGTCTCGGGATCTTCGAGCGCGCGCTCCAGCCCTTCCCCGCCGCCCTCGAGGCGATGCGGGCGGCGCAGGCGCGGCGGGCCGGGCACGCACCGGCGGAGCCGGTGACCGCCGGCCTGCCGGACGACGCCGCCGTCGACGACTTGTGCTAGCTCCCCGGCAGCCTTCTGCGGTGCGAGGCGCCCGACTCCGGCCAACGCCGATCTGCGTCCTGCCACAATGAGCTCCGGTCCCTCCCTTCCGCCTCTCGGCGTCGCGGATACCCTGACCCGGGAGGCCGTCGAGTCCTGGCTGCGCGAGACCGATGAGGCCAGGCTGGAGACCCTCTGGGCCGCGGCCGACGAGACGCGTCACCGCTACGTCGGTGACGCGGTCCACCTCCGCGGCCTGATCGAGGTGAGCAACTACTGCGTGCGCGGCTGCACGTACTGCGGCATCCGCGCCGCCAATCGCGGCGTCGAGCGCTACCGAGTCCCCGTCGAGACGATCCTCGACTGCGCCCACAAGGCCGTCGCCTTCGGCTACGGCACCATCGTCATGCAGGCCGGTGAGGACTACGGCATCGAGGCCGAGTGGATGGCTGCCGTGCTGCGGCGCATCCGCGCCGAGACGTCCGTCTCGGCGATCACGCTCAGCCTCGGCGAGCGCCCGGACGACGAGTTGGCCCTCTGGCGCGAGGCCGGGGCCGACCGCTACCTGCTGCGCTTCGAGACCTCGGACGACGCTCTATACCGTCACATCCACCCCGACCTGCCGGGAAGGGTCAGCGACCGCATGGCGATCCTGCGGCGCCTGCAGGCGCTCGGTTACGAGGCCGGTACGGGGATCATGGTCGGGATCCCCGGCCAGACGCACCACAGCATCGCCGACGACATCGAGCTGTTTCGCGGCATGGACATGGACATGATCGGCCTCGGTCCGTATCTGCCCCACCCGGCAACGCCGCTGGGGCAGGAGTTCGAGCGGCGGCAGGCCGAAGGCGACTGGCCGCCCGACCAGGCCCCCAACAGCGAGCTCATGAGCTGTAAGGTGCTCGCGCTCACGCGGCTGGCCAGACCGGACTCCAACCTGCCGGCCACCACGGCGCTCTCGCTCGCCAACAAGAGCGGCGGACGGGCTCACGGCCTGGAGCGCGGCGGCAACGTGGTGATGCCCAACCTCACGCCGCCGAAGGAACGCGAGAAGTACGAGATCTACCCGGAGAAGGCCGCCGTGCACGAGACGGCCGAAGCCATCAACGAGAGCATCCACCAACTGCTCGCGTCACTCGGCCGGTCCGTCGGCACGGGCGCCGGCGGACGCGGCTCCTGAGCCGCAGAGCGCCGGCGGGTGCGTGGGCGCCGCGGGCGCCGCTGAGCCTCGGAGCAACGCATACCGCAGCCTGAGCGCACGCTCCCAAACGAAGACGGCCGGGGCGCGCACTCGCGCGCCCCGGCCGTCGGCCGTAGGTCTTAGATCAGCGCCCCGATCAGAGCGGCAGCCTGTAGGCCTTGCCGTCCATCGGCGCGAGCCTCGGGATGCCCATGGCGCGAAGCACCGTCGGCATGACGTCCACGAGGCGGAACTGAGCCCCGCTCACCTTGTGCTTCATGCCCTTGGCGTACATCACCATCGGGATACGCTGGAGGTCCTTCTGGTGCCCACCGTGGTCACCGAAGGCCGCGTACACCGTGTTGTTGCCGAGCAGCCCGATCACGTCCGAGCCGCCCTTGTAGGCGCTGGTGTTGACGAGCCGCTGCCCGTGGGCTCTCCACCAGGTACGCTCAGCCTTGGTCATCTTGTTCGTCGCGACGAGGACGTACCGCTGTCCCCATCGCACGTACGTCGCGATCACGCCGGGCATCTGGTCCATCGCATCAGCGGCCTGGATCCGCTTGGCCCACCCCTGGTCGATGAGCCAGGCGTTGATGTAGGTGGACTGATACGAGTAGGCGATGTTGCCGGTGGCATTGAGCGTGTCGAGGAGCGGGTTCACGTTCACGCGACCGTAGTCCGTATTGGCGCACACACCGGTCGGGTCGTTGTACCAGGCGTCGTAGGAAGCGTTCTTGTAGCCTGACAAGCCATGGAATTTGCCTTCCTTGGGGTACGTCACCCCGTGATCGGCGAGCACCACGACCATGGTCTGGTTCCATTGCTTGAGAGTCTTCAGCTCCTTGATCACCCTGCCGAGCTGGTCATCGGCGTTCTTGGCGATCCAAGGCATGTGGACCTGGGCGAACGCGGTCTTCGGATCCCAGGTGTATGTCTTCAGGTTGTCGATCGAGCCGCCGCCCCACATGTGGCCGACCTTGTCGATGCCACTGAAGTTGAGGTGCATGGCAGACCAGTGCTTTTCGTTCTGCATGAATTTGATGGCGGCGTCGGCGACCCAGTCGTCACCGCTCAGGTGGCCCTCGATGGTGCCCGGCACGTGACGACCGTCGTCGGGGTAGAGCCACGCCGGATCATCCACATCCGTGCCCAGTGGATCTCCGGCATTGCCCGAGCTGATCAGAAAACGGGTGTCGTCGGCGATGTACGACGGCACGTTGCCTGCCGGCCCACGGTACTTGCCGGTCCACGGCAGCGTGTCCAGAGGCAGATCGGCCACGTTCTTCTTACCGCCCATGAACGCCCAATAGTCCGAGCTCGAGGCGGCGGTGGACTCGACCTGGTACTGCTTCTCGCCGAAGCTCGCGACCTTGCTGCGCGGGTACTTGAAGTGCATGTAGTCGCCCAGCTTGGGGTAGCCTTCTGCCTCGATGAGCTTCACATAGTCGTCGTAGCCGAGGTCTCCGACCGTGATGATGGCGCCCTTGCCGTAGCCGAGCACGTCGTCGACATCGCGCAGGACCTCGTCCGACCAGCCCATGTGCTTGGGGAACTGCCCGCTGACGATGCTGTTGTGGCTGACAACGGTCTCAGAGGTCATCTGGCCGACGATGGCGTTCTTGAAGTGCACGCCGCGGTTCTGCAGCCAGCGCATGTTCTTCATGTTGTACTGCTTGACGTACTCCGGCTTCATCTGATCCATCGTGACGATGATCACGCGCGTGGGCTTCTGGGCGAAGGCGGAGCCGGCCGCAACGAGCAACAGGGCGACCAAGACCGTGACGAGCATGAGCCCTCTACGAACAGACGACATACGAACCCCCTTGTACGCATACACGCCGCCCGGAGGCATGGCTCGAGTCTCTGAGCGGCCTACTGCCTGCACCCTACAGACGTGCGACGTTGACTGTCAATGAAAGAATGTGTTCACTTCAGTGAACGGTGAACAGGCGGGCGGGGGACGGTAGCGCCCCCGCCCGCGTTCCGGTAGAATCCGTCCCCGCGTCGGGGTGTGGCTCAGCTTGGTAGAGCGCTCGGTTCGGGACCGAGAGGTCGGCGGT
>CAZJGT010000053.1:0-13065 GCA_964545565.1 uncultured Thermoleophilia bacterium | reverse complement strand
GGGCGGGGCGGGTCGGGTCGACGTCGTGGTCGCGGATGTCGTCGTGGGGGGGCATCGCGAGCATCGTACGGAAGAACGCGGCGCAAAGAAACCTGGGGCGCCGCGGCCCTACGCTTCGTACACCTGGATCTCGACCGCCTTCACGGACACGAAGACGAGCCCTCCTTCGTCGAGGTGCATGGAGGCCACCGCCCCCGGTGTGACCTCGGCGATGATCGGCAGCTCGCCGCTCACGTGCGCGCGCACGTGGTTGCCGATGACGTCGAGGTCCTCGACGGCGCCCCGCCAGACGTTTCGCGGCGAGCCCTCCGGCAACACGCGGTGGAGGGCGACGGCTCGTGGCGGGATCACGGCGAACACGTCGCCGCTCGCGGGGAGGGGATCGGCGGCGATGAGGCGCCGGCCGCCCTCGAGGACGATCGCGTCCTTTTCCGCGCGACCGCGGTAGAGATTGAGGCCGAGAAGCTCGGCCACGTACCGCGAGCGGGGGTGCGCGGCGAGCTCGTCCGGCGGTCCTGCCTGGACGATGCTTCCGGCCTCGAGGACGACGAGCTGGTCGCCCAGGGTCATGGCCTCGATGGGGTCGTGCGTGATGACCAGGCAGGTGCCGGGGAAGGCGGAGAGATGCCGAGAGAGGCCGCGGCGCAGCTCGGCGCGGGCGCCGGCGTCCATGGCCGCCAGCGGCTCGTCGAGCAGCAGCAGGCGCGGGTCGGTGGCGAGCGCCCGCGCGAGCGCGACGCGTTGCGCCTGACCGCCGGAGAGCGTCCTCGGCTTCACCGCGGCATGGTCGGCGAGTCCGACGCGTCCGAGCATCTCGAGCGCACGGGCGCGCGCGGCCCCGCGCCCGGCCCCGCGCGCACGCAGACCGAAGGCGACGTTCTCGAGCACCGAGAGGTGGGGGAAGAGCAGGTAATCCTGGAACACGACACCGATGGGCCGCCGTTCGGTGGGCACGCGGACGCGAGCCGCCGGATCCTCGAGGACGACGCCGTCGAGGACCACTCGGCCGCGCTCGAGCGGCACGAGGCCCGCGAGGGCACGCAACAGGGTGGTCTTGCCGGCGGCGTTGGGTCCGAGCAGCACGACCACGCCGCTGTTCTCGACGTCCAGCCGCACGTCGAGCGCCAAGGTGCCCTTGCGCAGACCGACGGTCGCCTCGAGGCTCATCCGTGCCCTCTTCGCGGAGATTGCCTCAGCCCGGTCATCGTGACGGGAACCAGTGACTGCGCAGGCCGACGAGCACGACCAGCGAGATGGCCAGCATGACGAGACTCAGGGCGATCGCCGCGTCGGGGTTGTTCTGGAGAGCGAGGTACACGGCGAGGGGCATGGTCTGGGTCGTCCCCGGAAGGTTACCGGCGAAGGTGATGGTGGCGCCGAACTCGCCGAGCGCGCGCGCCCAGCTGAGGGCGCCTCCGGCGGCGAGCGCCGGTGCGATCAGCGGCAGGGTGACGAGACGGAAGGTCCGCCAGCGCCCGGCGCCGAGGGTCGCGGCCGCGTCCTCGTAGCGCCGGTCCATGGCGCGGATGCCCGCCTCCACGGTGATGACGAGGAAGGGCATGGCGACGAACGTCTCGGCGAGCATCGCCCCCAGCGTCGTGAACGGCAGAGTGAAGCCGAACAGGCTGTCGAGCCACTGCCCGGCCAGGCCGCTGCGGCCGAACGCGAGCAGCAGCGCGACACCGCCGACGACCGGCGGCAGGACCATGGGCAGCAAGACGAGCGCGCGCACCAGGTCGCGGCCGCGGAAGGGTACGCGCGCGAGCATCCAGGCGAGCGGCACGCCGAAGACGAGCGAGAGGCAGAGGGCGCCGGTCGAGCAGATCAGCGACAGGCGAAGGGCGGCCAGCACGCCCGGAGCCATGAGATCGCCGGGCAGGCTTCGCCACGGCGCCCGTACCAGCAGGGCGATCAGCGGCAGTGTCAGGAAAGCGACGGCGACGACGGCCAGCGGCACGAAGCCGAGCGGCGCGGCCTCGTCGCCACGCCGTACGCGCCGCTCCGCGACCGCGGGTGGCGCCGACCAGGGCGGAGTCCCGGGCCGCGGCGGTGGCGCGATGGCGTCGCCGGCGACGACGGCGAGACCGCCGGCCGTCTCCGTGCCGCGCGCGTCCGCGCGCTTGCTCGTGTCGGCGCCGTCGCCGCTCACGGCGCAGGCAGGAACCCGGCGTCGGCGAGGATCTGCTGACCCTCGGGGGACAGGACGAGGTCGACGAAAGCTCGCGCGTCTTCGGCGTGCGCACTCGCCGCAAGCGTCGCGAGCGGATAGACCGCGACCACGTTCTGGTCGTCGGGGATGGCGACGCCGTCCACCGCTCCCTCGGCCGCCGCGACGTCCGTGGCGTACACGATCCCGGCGTCGGCCTCACCCAGGGAGACCTTCGTCACGACGCCTTTCACGGAGACCTCGAGCGAGACCGGCCGCACAGCGACGTCCGCCGCAGCGAGGATCTCCCGCGCGTATCTGCCGGCGGGAACCTCGGGCGCCGCCAGCACGACCTTGAGATCCTTGCGCGCCAGGTCGGCGAGACCGGTGACGCCCTTCGGGTTTTCGGGCGCGACGGCGATGACGAGCTTGTTGCCGGCGAACGTTTGCGGCCTGTCCACGAGGTCGCCGGCCTTCTCCATGTCGGTCGTGTCGGCGGAGGCGAACACGTCGGCCGGCGCCCCCTGCCCGATCTGCGTCACGAGGTCGTTGCTGCCCGCGAAGCTGAGCGTGACGGCGACGCCGGGGTGCGCCGAGCTGAACTCGTCGCCCAGTCGCGTGAACGCGTCGGTGAGGGAGGCGGCGGCGAAGATGCGGAGTTCGCGCGGATGGTCCGCCGGGCTCGCAGCGTCGGAGGTGGCTCCGCAGGCGACGGCCAGTAGGGTCAGCGCGATCAGCGCCACGGCGACGATCGCGGGCGGAGGCGGCAACGTGCGGCGCGGAGGGAGGGTCGTCGTGCACGCCGCGCCTACGTGCTCAGCTTCGGCGGCCCGGCCCTGTGGGGTCGGGTGACTCATGTCCCTGCTCCTTTCCAAGCACGGGGAGGTCCGGGCGTTTCCGCCCGGGCCCACGACGGCAGACCCATGTCGCCGCCCCACGGTCTATCCGTGGTACGGCCCGGCGCCCCTAGCGAAGGCCGTAGGGCGGAGGGCTTGGAGGTGGACGGGCCGAGGGTACCATCCGCGCCGGAGCCGGCGCCAGCTTCGTCGCGCTCGAGGAAGACGCGGAAGACCGACGCGTGGGCGGATCGGGCTCCCCCGGAGGGCTACGCAGGGGAGTCGAGGCCGAGGTGCGCCACGAGGAACCGCCCGAGTGCCTCGGCCTCGTCGAGCCCGAATCGCTGCGGGTGGGCGCGGTCCGTGTCGGTGACCAGCGCCAGCGGCTCACCGGGCTCGCAGACGGGCGACTCGTAGCCGGCGCCGGAGCGGAAGATCTCCACGACGTGCGGCGCCTCCCGCCGGTATCCCTCGCAGACGACCACGTCGTAGCCGCCGAAGTACCGGGCCACGATCTCGTCCAGGCTCGCCTCCGCGTCGCGCTGCGCGACGAAGGCGAGCTTGGACGCGGAGGCCACGGCGTACGCCGTGGCTCCGGCCCGGGCGTGCCGCCACGAGTCCTTGCCCGGCACGTCGATGTCGAAGTGCGCCACGCGCTTGACGGCGCCGACGCGGAGCCCGCGGCGCGTGAACTCCGAGATGAGCTTCTCGATGAGCGTCGTCTTGCCGTTGTCGGGCCGGCCGACGACGCCGAGGACCACCGGTCCTTCGGCGTCGCGTCGCGCCGTGTCCGCTGCGCTTTCTCCTCCGCTCGCCGGTCCGGCGCCTCCGCCCATCCGGCGCTGCGCCTCGATCCAGTCGGCGGGCGTGTTGACGTTGAAGAACGGCGCCACGTCGGCGAAGGGTACGCGCGCCACGCGCACGAGAGGAAGGAGATCCAGGATGCTGTGCGCGCCGGCCTCGAGCAGGCGTCGCATGTGTGGCAGGCAGCCGGGGCCGTACACGGCGTGCAGAGGCTCAAGGTGGTCCTCGGCGACCGGCAGGGCCACGTCGACGTCCCGGAACGCCTCCAGCACGCGTCCGACCGCCCCCGGCTCAGGCGCGACGAGGTCGGCCGCCATCGCGAACACGGGCTCGCCCAGGCGGCCGAGAACCGAGGTCAGGCCGGCGAGCGGCGAGCCCGGCACCTCGTCCGCGATCACGACCACGTCGGCCGGCAGGTCCGGCGGCGTCTGGCCGGCGCTCCGCAGGGACAGCGCGACCGTCGGGAAGAGGCCGCCGAGAAAGGCGAGGTTGCGCTGTAGGAGCGTCTCGCCACCGAAGCGCAGCCTGCGCTTGTCCAGGCCCATGCGGCGCGACTCGCCGCCGGCGAGCAGCACGCCGACGCGCACCGCGTCGTGGTCTGTCGGCCCAGGGCTCATCGCGAGGATGCAGTGTAACTCACGAAGCGCACTCAGTTCCGCTGAGCCTCCCCTCCTCAGCCGGACCTGATCACGCGCTCCTCGGTGACGAGCGTCTGCACGGAGAGGTCGTGCGGCTCGCAGACGATCCGCGGCACCAACTGCGCCTCGAACGAGAGGGCGATCCAGGGTGTGCCCGGGCGGGTGAGCGGAAGGAAGTTGTCGTAGAAGCCGCCGCCGTAACCGCAGCGGCCTCCCGCCTCGTCGAACGCAGACCCCGGTACGAGGACGACGTCCACCTTCTCCGGAGGGATCTCGGGAAGGCCTTCTCGCGGCTCGGGGATACCCCAGGTCCCGGGGACGAGGTCGCGCATGGGGTCGAGGACGCGGAACGCCGCCATACGGCGGGGCCCGAGGATGCGCGGCAGGCAGAGGATCTTGCCGGTTGCGAGGATCCAGTCCGTGAGCGGAGCCGTGTCGAGCTCGGTGCGAAACGACGCGAACGACATGACGGTGCCGGCGGCGACCAGTTCGGGGAGCCCGGTGGCGCGGGCGCACACCGCCGCGCTCCTTCGCCGGCGGTCGTCCGCGGACAGGGCGTCCCGAGCCTCGAGGCCGCGCCGGCGCGCCTCCGCCTTGGGGAGGCGCTCACTGCCTCCGGGTCGCTCATCTGCCGGTTCGCGGTCCATGCGGCACTCTCCGACGTACACTGGGCAGGCAACGCTTCACGCGTGCCGGGGCGTTCTGGGAGGTCCGGGCAGCGCCTCCTTCGCCTATAGTATAGACAGAGTCGTCCTGCGGGCATGCGGGCGGCTCCACACACCGTGGCCGCCGCGGACCCTGACTTCCCCGCGGCCGGCGAGAGGATGGGGATGGCGCTTCGCTCTCAGGAAGAGGTATCTCTGGCTACCGTGTTCGCGCGCACGCTGCGCGGCGTCATCGCGCTGACCACGTCGGAGGAGAAGCGCGTCTGGCCCGATGCCGGTGAAGTGCTGGCGACGACGCCCACGGACGCCGTAGCGCCGGCGTCGCTCGTCCGTCTGCTGCAGTTCTCGATCCTCCCCGGGATCCTCGGCGAGAGCGCCGGCCCCGCCATCTACCTGGCCAGCAAGCGCTGCAGTCGCGACCTCGGCATCACATCCATCCAGGGGCTCAAGACCTGGTTCACGCAGATGAAGCTCGGCGACCTCGAGGTGGAGCTCGACGAGGAGCGCGTGCTGGTCAAGCTGGGCCGCTGCCTCAGCTGCGAGCGGCTGCCGGCCACGGGCACGGCGGTGTGCGACGTCGAGCGCGGGATCATCGACGGAGTGCTCGAGGAGATCACCGGCACGGAGGTCCTCACCAAGGAGACGATGTGCTGGGGGCTGGGCGACACGGTGTGCCAGTTCGAGGGCTACGCCGGTCAGCAGGTCGGCTATCTCTACCACGAGAACGGCTTCCATCCCGAGGAGCAGCGGCGGCTGCTCACGCACCTCGCCGACCAGGCGGACGTCGCGCTCGACAACCTGCGTCTGCTCCGCGAGCGGCGCGAGCACGAGACGCACGACGCGCTCACCGGACTGTTCAACTTCCGGCAGCTGCGGGAGCGGGCGACGTTCGAGTTGGCGCGGGCCGAGCGTCACGAGCGCAGCGTCACCTTCGTGATGATCGACCTCGACGACTTCACGCGCGTCAACGAGACCTCCGGGCGCGAGGCCGGCGACGAGGTGCTGCGGCACTGGGCGGCGGCGCTCACGGCGCAGCTGCGCAGCTGTGACCTGATCTGCCGGTATGGCGCCGACGAGTTCCTCCTGGTATTGCCGGACACCGGCGCCGTCGAAGCCGGCGCCATCATCGGGCGCATCCTGGCGACCATGCGCGAGCTGGGCGTCCGGACGCAGGGCGGCGAGATCGCGCTTACGGCCTCCGCCGGCGTCGCGAGCTTCCCGGCAGACGGGCTCACGACGGAGGAGCTCGTGGCCAAGGCCACGACGACGATGTACACGGCCCGGGCCGGCGGGCCGGGGCGGATCGCCTTCTACGCCGGCCCGCCTCGCGCCTGAGGGCGGCCGTGGGCGCCCGCGTCGAGCTCCTCGTCGTCGGGCCGCTGCATCGCGACCTCGCCCCTGCGGCGCGCCACTACCTCGATCTCCTCAGACCGCAGATGACCGTGACCGTGCGCGAGATCAAGGAGGTGCCGCTGCGCGGCCGCAGCGAGGCCGAGGTCCTGCGCGACGAGGGGAGGCGCCTGCTCGCGGCGTGGCCGCAGGCGCCGGTGGTGTCGGCCCTGGCCGTCGACGGCGTCGTACTGGAGACGAAGGCGTTCGCCGCCCGGCTGCAGCGCTGCTTCGAACGAGGCGGCGCCGGATTCGTCATCGGCGGCTCGCTCGGCCTGGCGGAGGAAGTCCGCGAGCGAGCTACGGACGCCGTGTCTCTCTCGGCGCTGACCTTGCCCCATCAGCTGGCTCGCGTCGTGCTGCTCGAGCAGCTCTTCCGCGCCGGCAAGATCCTACGCGGCGAGCCGTATCATCACTGAGAGCACGGGTGACGGCGGCGGGGCGTCGCGCGCCGCCGTGCGGCCGGATACAATCGGCCGGCGCCGGCCGTCCGGCCGGCGCCGGCGACCCGATGGTGGACGATGAGCGACGACCTGTATGACCTGAACGGACTGGCGTCCTCGCTGCAGGGCGCGCTCGACGAGGAACTGACGTCCGAAGGGGGGCTCCCGGAGAAGGCTCCGGCCGTGGAGCTCACGCTTCCGGCGCGCCCCGAACACGGCGACGTCACCACCAACGTGGCGCTCGTGCGCGCGAAGAAGGCCGGCCGCGTGCCCCGGGAGCTGGCCGAGGCGGTCGGCGCTCGCTGGCTCGCCGGCCCGGGGGCCGGCGTCTGCGACCGCTTCGAGGTCGCCGGGCCCGGCTTTCTCAACCTCTTTCTGAACGACTCGTGGTATCGGGGCGCCCTCGCCCGGCTGCTCGCCGAGGGCGCCGACTACGGCCGCGGCTCTCTGCCGGCCGACGCCCGGCGGAAGATGAACGTGGAGTTCGTCAGTGTCAATCCCACCGGCCCGCTGCACGTCGGGCACGCGCGCTACGCCTCCTACGGCGATGCGCTCTGCCGCATCCTCGCCTTCGTCGGTCATGACGTCACCCGCGAGTTCTACGTCAACGACCACGGGACGCAGATGACGCGCTTCGGCCAGTCGCTCGCCGCGCGCTACGGCCGGCGGCTCGGCCTGCAGACCGAGGTGCCTGAGGAGGGCTATCAGGGCGACTACCTGCTCGACCTCGCCGACGAGCTCATCGCCGCGGTCGGGGACCGCTATCGTGACGCGCTTGCGGCGACCGCGGCGGACGTCACCGCGCTGCCGAACGACATCGCCGGCGAGATCAAGCAGTGGGGATGCGACGCGATCCTCGCGCAGTTCCGCACGACGCTCGAGCGGCTGCGCGTGCCGTTCGATGTGTGGACGCCGGAGAGCAGCCTCTACGCCGGCGAGGGCGAGCACCGCGGGTTCGGCGGCGAGGTCGGCAAGTCCCTCGCGGACCTGGACGGCGAGCAGCTCCTCTACGAGGAGGGGGGCGCCACGTGGCTCGCGACGACCCGGTTCGGCGACGACAAGGACCGGGTCCTCATCCGCCAGACCGGCGATCCCACGTACTTCCTCAGCGACATCGCCTATCACCGCGACAAGATGGACCGCGGCTTTGAGCACATGATCGACATCTGGGGGGCCGACCATCACGGCTACGTGCCGCGCATGAAGGCGGCGTTCACGGCGCTTCCGCCGCACGACCCGGACAAGCTGGAGCTCATCATCGGGCAGCTGGTGAACCTGCTCGAGAGCGGGGAAGCGCGGCGGATGAGCAAACGTCGCGGCGACATCGTGACCGTGGACGACCTCGTCGACGCGATCGGCGTGGATGCGGCCCGCTTCCTGCTGGTCGGCCGCTCACACGACACCACGCTGGAGCTGGACATCGATCTCGCCGTCCAGCGGAGCAGCCAGAACCCCGTGTACTACGTGCAGTACGCGCATGCCCGTATCTGCAGCATCCTGCGCAACCTGCCGGGGGAGGGGCGGCCGGTCGGCGCAGTCGTCCCGGCCGTGACGCTGGACCCGTACGAGCGCGGCTTGCTACGGGCTCTGGCGCGCTTTCCCGACATCCTGCTGAACGCGGCCGAGAATCGCGCCCCGCATCGGGTGCACGGCTATCTGGGGGAGCTGGCCGCGGAGTTCCACGTCTTCTACCGCCATTGCCGTGTGCTCACCGACGACGCCGACGTGACGGCGTTCCGCTCGGGCCTGTGCGCGGCGGTGCGGTCCACGCTTGCCGCGGGACTGGGGCTGCTCGGCGTGAGCGCGCCGGAAGCGATGTAGCGGCCGTCCCCGTGCGTTCGCCGGCGTGCCTCCGGTCAGCCGCCGACTCTCTGACCTACCCAGGCGCGCAGCTCCTCGGTCTGCTCGGGCGTGAGGTCCTGGTCGAACCCGAGCAGCATCGAGACGGCGACGCCGGTCTGACCCCCGATGAGCTTGTGCACCACGCTCTCGAGGACTGTGCGCGCCACTTCACGCCCCGGGATCGCGGGCGTGTACACGTAGGCGATGGCCGTTTTGTCCTGCTCCAGCAGGTGCTTCTTGACGAGGTTGTTCATCACCGTCATCACGGTGGTGTAGGCGATCGTCCGCCGCTCGCGCAGCGTCTCGTAGACGGCGCGCACCGTCGTCTGCTGCTTCTCCCAGACGACGGCCAGGATGTCGGCCTCCAGAGAACCGATGCCGGTGAAGGGCGCGCCTTTGGTACTGCGGAGCCACTTCGGTCTTGCCTCCATCACGACTCCCTCCGTCGTGCGGTACTGAACGTACTCCCTAGCAAGGCGCAGTACGTATGACATGCTACGTATTCCCCGTCACTCCGATCTCATGCCACTTCACGGTGCAGTAGAATAGCGGGTCAAGGACGAGGGACGTGCCGGGCCGGGGAGGGGAGATGCACGCACAAGGGCGACGTTCGACCGCCGATGTGACGCTGCTTCGCGAGCTCTGCCTCACGCCCGGGCCGACCGGGTTCGAGGCGCCCGTGCAGGACGTCGTCCGTCGTCGATTGGCGCCGCTCGGTGACGCCGAGACCGATCCGCTCGGGAACCTGTGGCTCCGGATCGGTCCCTCGGGCGGGCCGCCGGTCGCGGTGGCCGCGCACGCCGACCAGATCGGCCTCATCGTGACGCACGTGGACGAGCGCGGCTACGTGTCCGTCGAGCGGATCGGCGGCGTGGCCCCGCTGCTCGTGCCGGGGCGTCACTTCGTGATCCACGGGCGTGCCGGCGACGTGCACGCGGTCGGCGGGCGCAAGCCGACCCACATCATCCCCGCCGAGGATCGTGACAAGGCGCCCGCGCTCCACGAACAGTTCCTCGACATCGGCGCGCGCGACGGCGCGGAGGCGCTCGCCAGAGTGGCGGTCGGCGACCCGGTCACGTTCACCCCGGATTTCGTCGAGCTTTCGCCGGGCGTCGTCGCCACGCAGGCGCTTGACGACCGCGGCGGCATCTACGCCATGGTCCGCGCCCTCGAACTGTACGCCGACCACCCCGGCGCGGCGCAGGTCACCGGCCTGGCGACGGTCCACGAGGAGACCACCTTCATGGGCGCCAAGGCCCTCGCTCTGCGCCTGCGGCCCCAGGTACTCGTCGTCCTCGACGGCGACTTCTGCAGCGACACTCCGGCCGCGGACGCCAAGGAGCTCGCCGGCGAGGTCAAGCTCGGCGGCGGCCCCGTCCTCGTCAGAGGGGCCGGCAGCAACGAGCGTCTCGTCGCGCTCGCGCGCGACGTGGCCGCGACCGAGGGCCTCGCGGTGCAGATCAAGGCCTGTCCGGGAGAGACGGAGACCGACGCCGACGAGCTCATGGCGGCCGGCATGACGGCCACGCTCACCGTGGGTCTGCCGATGCGCTACATGCACTCGCCGTTCGAGGTCGCGGACGTCGGTGACCTGGAGACCGCGGCGCTCCTGGTCGCGGCGCTGGCGCGCCGCATCGGCGAGGAGCCGTCGTGAAGCTCTACATCGCCATCGACCTCGAGGGCATCTCGGGGGTCGTCTCGGAAGCCGACACGGCACGTGACGGCGCGGCGGCCGCACGCGCCCGCGTCCACATGCGCGCCGACCTCGATGCCGTCCTCGAAGGCTGCGCGGCGGCGGGAGCCGGCGAGATCCGCGTCTGCGACGCCCATGACGACGGGCGCAACCTCGATCCCGCCGGCTTGCCCGGGTCCGTCACCCTGGTGAGCGGCTCACCGGCGCCGCTCAGCATGCTTGAGGGCCTCACCTCGGACTGCGACGGCGCGCTCCTGATCGGTTATCACGCGCGCGCCGGCACGGCCGCGGCCGTCCTCGAGCACACGTGGAACTACAGGGTGTTCGCGGCGACAGTCGGCGAGCTGGAGGTCGGCGAGGTCGGCGTCGCCGCGCTGCTCGCCGGCGCGTGCGGTGTGCCCGTCCTCCACGTGTCGGGCGACGACAAGACGGCGGCGGAGGCACGCGCGCTCGTGCCCGGGATCGCCGCCACGGTGGTCAAGACCGGCATCCGGCGCGAGGCCGCCGCCCTGTACCCGCCGTCGGAGGCACGCGCTCGTCTGCGCGCCGACGTCGAGGCGGCGCTCAAGGCCGACCCGTGGCCGGCTCCGCTCGCGTGGAGCGGCGAGCCGCTGCGGCTGACGTTCACCCGTGTGGGGTTCTGCGACCTCGCCGAGGCGTGCCCCGGCACGAACAGGCTGGACGGCCGCACGCTGGAGATCACCGGCGGCTCGTTCGCCGAGGTGTACGCGGCATTCCTCGCCTGCCTGCGTCTCTCCGAGGCCGAGGGCTGACGGGGGACGAGCGGGACCATGCGCAGTTGCGGGGCCGCCCGCGCTGTGGTGAACTAACGGCCGCGGGCGGATGTAGTGTAGCTGGTAACACGTCAGCTTCCCAAGCTGAAGATCGCGGGTTCGAGTCCCGTCATCCGCTCCAATCCGCTCTCTCGGCAGCGCCGGCGCACGTCCGCTCGTGGGCTCTCCTCTTGACCAAAGTCAGGATTCCCTTACGTCTGTTGGTAGGGTATCCTAATCTTGAGTAGGGCGAGCACCTCCGAAGCAGATGCCCGCCTCCCCCCGAGCCGAACGGAGACGGCCGTGAGCGCACGCACGCAGAGCGTGGAGGAGTATCTCGAAGCCATCTTCAAGTTGCAGCGAGGTCCGGACCCCGTCACGGTCACGCGGCTCGCGGCCGAGCTCGGCGTCTCACCGCCGTCGGTCTCGGAGATGCTCAGGCGTCTGCGTGCGGACGGCCTCGTCCGCAAACCGCGTCGGGACCGAGGCATCACGCTCACCGGGACGGGCGAGACCGAGGGCGCCACGCTCGTCCGTCGCCATCGGCTGAGTGAGCGGTTTCTCGTCGACTACCTCGACATGCCGTGGGACGCCGTCCACGACGAGGCGTGCAAGCTCGAGCATGTGCTCAGTCCCGAGGTCGAGGCGCGGCTCGCCGAGCAGCTCGGCAACCCGCGTACCTGCCCGCACGGCCACACCATCCCGGGCGCGGACGGCACACTCGACGACGACGAGCTGCGGCCGCTCTCCGGCCTCGAGCCCGGCGACGAGGGCGTGATCGGCTGCATCGCCGAGGAGAAGAGCGATCTGCTGCGGTACCTCGCCTCACTCGGGTTGCTGCCGGACACCCCCGTCGCCGTCGAGAGCGTCGCACCCTTCAACGGTCCGTTGCTCGTGCGCGTCGGCAGCTCGCAATACGCTCTGGGGCGCGAGGTCACCGACAAGATCATGGTCCGCGGCTGACGCACGTGGCGACGGCGATCCACCAGAGCCGCCGCGAGGCGATGGACGCGTGCCCCGGAGGGGAGCCGCTCGTCGTCTGCGTCGCGGGCAACCCCAACGTCGGCAAGTCGTCGCTCTTCAACTCCCTCACCGGCTCTTCACGCGAGACCGCCAACTGCGCCGGCGTGAGCGTGGATGCCTGTGCCGTCTGCACGCAGTGGGGCGGCCGGCGCATCGAGGTCGTCGACCTGCCCGGGAGCTATTCGCTGGACGGACCGGGCGACGACCAGCAGGTGGCCAGACGCGCGCTCCTCGACTGGCGACCGGAGGTCGTGGTCGCCGTCGTCGACGCCACCAACCTCGCCCGCAGCTTGTACTTGCCGCTGCAGTTGCTCGACCTCGGCTACCGGGTCGTCATCGCCCTCAATCTGTCCGACGAGGCGCGACGGCGGGGGCGCACGCCGGATCCCGAGGTGCTCGCACGCGATCTCGGCATCCCCGTCGTCGCGACCGTCGCTCCCCGCGGCACGGGGCTTCGGGAGCTTGAGGCCGCCGTGCTGCGCATCTCCACCGGGGACGGTCTGGGCGAGACCGCAGGTACGCCGCTGCCTCCCGACGTGGAGCGGCGCGTCGGGGAGGTGGCGCTGCACATCGGCGAGCGCTCCGACGACGGGTTCCACGCGCCGGGCGGCCTCGGCGCGCGAGCGGCGGCGCTGGCCGTCCTCGAGGGCGACGCCGGCGTGACCCGGCACGTCGGACTTCACGACGATGGTTTCCTGACCGATGCCGACGAAGGGCTCGCGCTCGAGATCGCCAAGGCGCGGCACACGGAGGCCCGGGCGCTGGCGGCGGCGGCCCAGGACACTCGCGCCGCCGCCGACCGCTGGTGGCGCC
>CAZJGT010000052.1:0-13261 GCA_964545565.1 uncultured Thermoleophilia bacterium | reverse complement strand
CCGCGAAGGCGGCCGACTGGGAGGCGCCGGACTGGTGACCTCGCCGGCGCCGGCCGCTCCCACGCGTCTCTACGTCGTGGTGACCCGCGTGCCTCACCGCAGCCGCCTGGCCGTCGGGTCCCTGGGCACGGTGACCCTGGAGCGCGGCTGGTACGCCTACGTGGGCAGCGCCGCGCGGGCGCGGGAGGCGCGCGTCGCACGTCACCTTGCCCGCGAGAAACCGCTGCGCTGGCACGCGGACCACCTCTTCGCGGCCTTCCCGGCCGTGCGCGCGTGGTTCGTCGACGGTGCGGCGGGGGAGTGCGAGCTCGCCGGCGCGCTGGCGGCGCTGCCCGGCGCGGAGCGCCGGCCACGCCGTTTCGGCGCCGGCGACTGTCGCTGCGCCGGACACCTCGTACGCTTCGCGCGCCGGCCCCTGTGCCGCGACCTCGCGGCTGCGGCGCACGCCGCCGGCGCACCCGGGCGCAGGGCGGTACGGGGCTACGCCCCCCGCCGTACCTGACGCCGACGCTCGTTCAGCGCGCCTTCTCCCACTTCTCCAGGTAGGCCACCTCGGCGAGCGTCTTGCCGGAGTCGATCTCGCCGCGCAGGCGGTTCTCCTTCTCGAGCACATCCATGGCGCGGTTGGCGAGCTCCACGGCCTGCTCCTTGGGCAGGACCATGACGCCGTCGTCGTCGCCGATGATCCAGTCGCCTGGGCGCACGGCCTGGCCGGCGATCACGATCGGCACGTTGATCTCGCCGAAGCCCTTGGGCTCGCCGGCGTTGGCGCAGACCTTGCTGCTGAAGGCGGGGAAGCCGAGACGCGCGATCTCCGGCGTGTCGCGGATCGCGCCCCAGACGACGAGCCCGGCCAGCCCTTTGACCATGGCGCTGTGCGTGGCCAGTTCGCCCCACATCGCCGGCGTCGCGTCGCAGGCGTCCACCACGAGTACGTCGCCGGGCCTGCAGGCGTCGATCGCCTCGACGGGCTTGGCCCAGTCGCCGGCATACGTGCGCACGGTGACCGCCGGACCGCAGATGTGTGCGCCCGGCAGCAGCGCGCGGATGCCCGGCAGGCTCGGCTGCCGGTGCCAGGCGTCGCTGACGTTGGCGGTGGAGACCTGCTCGAGCACGGTGCGGATGTCGGCCGCGCCGGCGCGCTTGTACAGCGTGGTCTCGATGCAGACGCGCTCGTCCACCGCGCGGCGGATCTCGGCGGTGGCTGCGGTCGCGTCGGCGGACTTGGTGATGGCGCCGCCCACGACGATGATGCCGGCGCCGGCGTCCACGGCCGCGGCTGCCGTCTCGCTGTTGATCCCCCCGGCTGCCGACACGGGGATCGCGACCGCCTCGGCGACGGCACGCAGCGTCTCGAACGGCGCTTCACCGCGCATCTGCCGGTCGATCGCCGTGTGGATGCCGATGTAGTCGGCGCCGAGTTCCTGCGCGCGCCTTGCGCGCGCGACCGGGTCGGCGACCTCGATCATGTCGACGATGAGCTTGCAGCCGTAGTTGCGCGCCGCCTCGGCGCACTCCTTGATCGTGCTGTCGGACGCGGCGCCGAGCACGCCGACCACACCGGCGCCGGCCTTGGCCGCGTACTCGACCTCGGTGCGGCCGGCGTCCATCGTCTTCATGTCGGCGACGATCGTCTTCCCCGGGAACTCGGCCTTGAGCGCGCGGACGGCGCGCAGGCCCTCGGCCTTGATCAGCGGCGTGCCGGCCTCCACCCAATCGGCGCCGCCGGCGACGGCCTCGCGCGCCACCTCGAGCGCGCGCGGCAGGTCGACGAAGTCGAGCGCCACCTGGACGAGCGGGCGCTCCGTGCTGGGGTCGCAGGCGGCGCTTCTCATACTCCCATCACCTGCACCACGAGGCTGCGCTCGCGCGGGCGCGCGTCGAAGTCGCAGAAGACGATCTCCTGCCACGTGCCCAGGGTGAGGCGGCCGCTCACGACCGGGACCGTCAGTGATGGGCCGAGCAGGCCCGCGCGGACGTGCGAGTGCCCGTTGCCGTCGCCGTTGTTGATGTTGTGCTGCCAGGCGTGGCCGGTCGGCACGAGCGTCTCGAGCACTTCCTGCAGGTCACTGACGACGCCCGGCTCGTACTCGATGGTCGTGACCGCGCCGGTAGCTCCCGGGACGAAGATGGTGACGATGCCGTCCTGCAATCCACTAGCGAGGACGTTGCCCCGGACCTCGTCGGTGATGCGGATCACGTCGGCGTCGCCGCGGGTCGAGAATCCGATGGTGCCGGTGACCACGCGGGCGCTTCGTTCGTGCACCTGAGGCTCCTTCCGCTCGGTAGTGATGGCGCTGGTCACGGTGATCCTTTCGTTCGTACGGTCGCGTCCTTGGTCGGGTACGCGCTGGAGGGTGAGGGGATGTGGGGCTCGCCCGCCGCAGGCGGGGCGAGCGCGAGATTGTCGATGAGGCGGGTGGAGCCGAGGCGGGCCGCGGCGACGAGCAAGGAGCGCGGTCCGATATCCTCCACCGAGACGAAGGTGTCGGCGTCCACGACGGCAAGGTACTCGAGGTCGAGGTGCGGAGCAGGTGGTCCTGCGGCGTCCGACTCGGCAGGCTCGTCGTCCGGCTGGGCCGCTCCGGCCGATGCGGGCGCCGGTCCGGGCGACTGCAGCGACCTCGTGGCCGCGACGACGACCTCTGTCGCGGTCACGCCGGGTGACGCCGCGACGGCCGCGCCCGCGAGCAGGGCCCGGAACAATCCGGGCGCCACGGCGCGCTGCTCCGGCGTGAGGTAGCTGTTGCGCGAGCTCATGGCAAGCCCGTCCGGCTCGCGCCACGTGGGCACGCCGGCGACCGCGACCGGCAGGTCGAGATCGCGCACCAGACGGCGGACGACGGCGAGCTGCTGCGCGTCCTTCTCGCCGAGGAAGAGAACGTCCGGCTGCACGATGTCGAGCAGTTTGACGACGATCACGGCCACGCCGTCGAAGTGCTCCGGCCGGGCGGCCGCCTCGAAGCTCCCGGCGAGAGTGCCGCCGACGTGCACGACGGTGGCGAAGCCATCCGGGTACACCTCGTCGGCCTCCGGCGCGTAGACCACCGCGACCCCGGCCTCCTTCAGGAGGCGCAGGTCGCGGACCTCGTCGCGCGGGTACGCAGCGAAGTCCTCGCCGCGCCCGAACTGCGCCGGGTTCACGAAGACGGAGGCGGCGACGCTCGCGCAGCGGGACCCCGCCGCCTCGACCAGCTTGAGGTGCCCGACGTGGAGGGCGCCCATGGTGGGCACGAAGCCGAGAGGGCGCGCGAGCCCGCGCAGCGCGGCCCGCGCCTCCGTGACGGTCCGCGCGACGATCACGGCGTGCCGCCGGCCTCGTCGGCTCCCAGCAGATCGCGCAGCGTCCTGACCTGATCGTCGTCGAGCCGCGGCGCTGCGAGCGCAAGGGCCTCAAGGCTGAGCGCCCGATAGGTCCGCGCCAGCCTCGGGCTCTCGCGGTCCAGCAGGCGCAGATGAGCGCGCACGGTGCCCACGTCCCCGCGCGCCACCGGGCCCGTGAGCGCGAAGGCGGGCTCGCCGCTCCGCAGCAGGTTCTTGAGCGTCGTCTCGAGCAGCACCGAGAGATGGTCGAGGCCGGCGCTCTCGCCGGTCGCCTTGTCCATGAGGCGTTTGGCTTCGCTCTCGAGGGCGACCAGCAGGTTGCAGCCGACCACCGCCGAGAGGTGGTAGACGGCCTTCTGCTCGTCGGCCAGCCGGAACGGCCGCATCCCGAGCCGGCCGGCGAGCTCCTCGCCGAGCTGCAGGTCGCGTTCCTCGAGCGCCGTGACCGCGCAAGGAACGCCGCGGAGCAGTCCGGCGTCCGGCTCGCCGGCGAACGTCTGCAGGGGGTGCAGGCACAGGACGCGCACGCCCTGGTCGAAGAGCGGCTTGAGCAGATACACCGAGCCCAGGCCGCTGGAGTGGATCGCGAGCGGCTGGGGCGCTCCCGAGCGCCGCACGGTCGGGAGAGCCCCCGCGAGCCTGCCGGCCACGGTGGAGATCTCATCGTCCGGCGCCGCGATCCAGAAGGCGTCAGCCTCGAGTGCGGCGTCGCGCACGCGCACATGGGGGATGCCGCCAAAGAGGCTCGTGTCGTCGTCGGCATGCACCGCCACAGCGCTGACGGTGAGCTCGGCCTCGAGCAGACCGGCGAGGAGCGCGGATCCCAGGCGTCCGGGACCGACTACGCAGAAGCGATACGCATCGACGGTCAAGCCTCCGACCTCTCCGGCTGCGGTCCGCCCGGTGGGGGAGGTACCGCGCCTGCCGTAAGACCTGTGCAGCACAGGCGGTGTCCCGATCGCCTGCCGAGGCTCGGCGCCGGGCCATCATGAGCCTAGGACCTCGGGCGCGCGAGGTCAATCGCCGCGGTGGTACACTGGCGCCATGCCGATCTATGAATTCTGCTGCAACCAGTGCGGAACTGCCTTCGAAGAGCTCGTCCGCAACGGCGCCAGACCGGTGTGCCCGGAGTGCCGGTCCGGTGATGTCTGCCGGCTCCTCTCGTCGTTCGCCGTCCATTCGTCGTCGTCCAACCTCGGCGGCAAGGGAGCGACCAAGAGCTGCTCCTCCTGCGCCGGTTCCTCCTGTGCCACCTGCCACTGACGACGCCATGGCGGCCTTGTCGGCCCTCCGCGTGGAGGTCGAGTGCTGCACAGGGTGCGCTCTGCACGAGACCCGTACGCGGGCGGTGTCCGGTGAGGGCGACCCCGGCGCCGATCTGCTGTTCGTCGGCGAGGCGCCCGGCTACCACGAGGACCAGCAGGGCCGGCCGTTCGTCGGTCAGGCCGGCAAGCTGCTCGAGCAGCTCCTCGCGAGCATCGGCCTGACACGCGAGCAGGTCTTCATCGCCAACGTGCTCAAGTGCCGCCCGCCCAACAACCGCGACCCGCGGCCCGAGGAGATCGACGCCTGCCGGCCGTACCTGTGGCGGCAGATCGAGCTCCTCAGGCCCAAGGTGATCTGCACGCTCGGCAACTTCGCCACCAAGCTGATCAGCGGTGACCAGACCGGCATCACCCGGGTGCACGGCAAGCCCCGGGCGGTCGAGATCGCCGGACACTCGCTGTACCTCTATCCGATCTTCCATCCGGCGGCGGCGCTGTATACGCCGGCGATGCTGACCACCCTCAATGAGGACTTCGCGCGGCTGCCCGAGCTGATCGCCCACGCCGCTCCCGCACCCGGCGAAGAGGCGGCCGAGCCACCGGCCGCGGAGCGGCCCGCGTGGCGGCCCCCCGAGCGCCTGCGGCAGGATGCGCCGGCGCCGGCTCAGCCGGCGGCGCCTACGCTTGAAGGCGGGCCACCGCCGGCCGCGCCCGCGGCGGCGCGTGACGACGCCGCACCGGAAGGCGCGCCGCCGGCGATCGATCCGGCTCCGGCCACCGGCCGGCCTGCCGAACCGGAGCAGCTCGGCCTCTTCTGAATGGTCGCGCTCACCCTCGCCTCGCCGGCACAGACGCGGAAGCTGGCGCGAGTACTGGCCGCCGGGTTGCGCACTCCCGCGCTCGTCACCGTCGAGGGCGAACTCGGCGTCGGCAAGACCACGCTCGTGCGTGAGGTGCTGCGCGCCCGGGGGGTGCGCGGCGCGATCACCAGTCCGTCCTTCACGCTGGCGCAGAGCTATCGCGGGCGCGGTGGCGAGCGGCTCCACCACCTCGATCTCTATCGCCTGAGCAGGGGCGCCGATGCTGCGCTCTTCGCCTGGGACGACTACCTGGGTCCGGACGCGATCACCTTCGTGGAGTGGCCGGAGGCGGGAAGCGACGCGCTTCCGCCGCCTGACGTACGCATCGAGCTCGAGCACCGTACGCCTCGCACCCGTCGGGCGCGAGTCTCCGCCGACGGCGGGATCGAGACGGCGGTCGCGACGGGCGCCGCGGCGGCCGGGATCGTCCTGGAACCCGGACCGGGAACCGCGGTGGACAGGTCCGACGGGCAGGCAGCGGAGGACGGCCGGTGATCCTCGCGCTGGAGACCGCGACGACGGCGTGCTCGGTGGCGCTCTGCGCCGCCGACGGCTCCGTCGTCGCCGAGCGCGTCTCGCTCGACGGCCCCGCGCACTCGCGGCTCCTGCTCCCGTTCGTCCACGACATCCTGAGTGAGACGGGCCTCGGCTGGGACGACGTGGGCAGCGTGGCCGTAGGGCTCGGACCAGGCGCCTTCACGGGTCTGCGCATCGGCATCGCCACGGCCCGGGCGCTGGCGCAGGCGGACGGTCACGTCCATCTGGTCGGCGTGCCCACCCTGTCGGCGCTCGCGCTGGAGCTGGCACGTGCGCCTGAGGCCACGCCGGGGCGTCCCCTCGTCCCGCTGATCGACGGTCGTCGCCGCGAGGTGTTCGCGGCCGTCTTCGCACCCGAGCCGGGCGGAGAGGTGCGCCAAGTCGAAGACGTCGCCGTGGTGCCTTCCACCGATCTCGCCGAGTGGTTCGCCGTGCGCGGCGACGTGGTCACCGGCGGCGACGGCGCCGGGCTCTACGGCGGATCGCTGCCGGCGTCGACGCGCTGCGCCGCCGGCGTCGTGGCGCCGACCGCCGCGATGGTCGGCCGGGCGATCGCCCGCGGCGCGCCCGGCGTGGTCCGCGGCGCCGACGCGGTGCTGCCGATCTACGGCCGCACCCCCGATGCCGCGCGCTGGCAGGGCTCGACAGCGCGCGCGGAGTCCCGGCCGTGAGCCTGCAGGTCGTGCCGGACACGCCTGAACGCGAGCGCAGCGTGCGGCCCATGCAGTTCACCGATCTCGAGCCCGTCGCCGCCCTCGAGGCGCGCAGCTTCACGCTGCCTTGGTCCGTCGCCGTCTTCAGCGGCCAGCTCGCCCGGGAGTCGGGCATCTGCCTCGTCTGCGAGGACGGGGGGCGCATCATCGCCTACCTCATCGCCGACATGTTCGTGGACGTGTGGCACCTCATGAACCTCTGCGTCGCCGAGCCGTACCGCCGCCAGCACGTGGCATCGCGCCTTCTGGAAGCCTATTTCGCGATCACGGAGCGCAAGGGACACCGCGGCCACACGCTGGAGGTCCGGGTCTCCAACACCCCCGGGATCCAGCTCTACCGGAGCTTCGGGTTCGTCGCCACCGGGACCCGGCCGCGCTACTACAGCGACGATCGCGAGGACGCCGTCATCATGTGGAAGGACTGGGAAGGAGACAGCGCGTGACCGCCGCAAGCGGGCGCCGCGCTGCGGTGGAGCGGCAGGCCGCGGCGGGGCGGCAGGCCGCGGCCGGGCGTCCCCTGCTCGCCGTGGAGACCTCGTGTGACGACACCAGCGCCGCGGTCGTGAGCGGACGCACGATCCTCTCGTCGGTCGTCTCTTCCCAGAACGAGCTGCACGCGCAGTTCGGCGGCGTGGTGCCGGAGGTGGCGTCGCGCCGCCACACGGAGCTCGTCAACGACGTCGTCGCCGAGGCGCTCAGCCAGGGCGGCGTGGGCTGGGACGATCTCGGCGCCATCGCCGTGACGCAGGGACCGGGCCTCATCGGCGCTCTCCTCGTCGGGCTGGCGACGGCGAAGTCGCTCGCCTTTCGCCTCCGACTGCCGCTGATCCCGGTGAACCACCTGCAGGGCCACATCGCCGCCAACTACGCGCTCGGCATCGAGGCGCCTTTCGTCTGCCTCGTGGCCAGCGGCGGGCACACGCTGCTGGCCGTCGTCGAGGAGGGCGTGCAATACCGGGTCGCCGCCAAGACCATGGACGACGCGGCCGGCGAGGCCTTCGACAAGGGCGCCCGCCTGCTGGGGCTCGGCTATCCGGGCGGCAAGGAACTGGACCAGCTTTCGGCGCGCGGCGACCCGGGCTATGCCCGTTTCCCGCGCGCCGTGCCTCGCGGTCGCGGCTTCAGCTTCAGTGGCCTCAAGACGGCGCTGCTCTACGACCTGAGGGGCCGGGACGCGGCGGAGGCCGAAACGCATCGCGCCGACATCGCCGCGTCGTATCAGGCGGCGATCGTCCGGCAGCTCGTGGAGAAGACCGTCGCCGGCGCCGCCGCCGAGGGCCTGCGGCGCGTCGCCGTCGCCGGCGGCGTGGCGGCCAACTCCGGTCTGCGCACGGCGCTCGCCGACGCGTGTGCGGCCGAGGGCCTGCAGCTCTCGCTGCCGCCGCTCAGCCTCTGCACCGACAACGCCGGAATGATCGGCCTGGCCGCCGGCTTCTTGCCGGCGCTGGATTGGCCGGACTACCTCGACCTGGATGCGTTCGCCAGCGACGCCGAGGCCAAGGCGGCGCGGCCGCGGAGGGGCTCCGCCCGCCGCGGCCGTCCGTGAGCCCGGCCCGTCCGGGCGTCGGAGCCGGTGCTACACTCTGACGAGTATGGGTCACCGGCCGGATCCCGTCTTTCCGCCGGCGGCAGCCGGCGACTCGCCGCGCACCGCCGCCGAACTGTTCGTCGACTGCCTCGAGAACGAGGGCGTCGAGTTCGTCTTCGGCATCCCCGGCGAGGAGACTCTGGACCTCAGCGAAGCCCTCGACCGCTCGCAGCTGATCACCTTCATCCCCACCCGCCATGAGCAGGGGGCGGCCTTCATGGCCGACGCGTACGGCCGGCTCACGGGCAAGCCCGGCGTCTGCCTCGCGACGCTCGGTCCCGGCGCCAGCAACCTGGCGACCGGCGTGGGCGACGCGACCCTGGATCATGCCCCGCTGGTGGCGCTCACCGGCCAGACCGGCCTTGCCGGCATGCACAAGGAGACGACGCACCAGTTCATCGACACGGTCGAGATGCTGGGCCCCATGACCAAGTGGAACACGCGGCTCCACCACCCGCGCATGGTGCCGGAGGCGGTGCGCAAGGCGTTCAGCATCGCCGCGGCCGAGAAGCCGGGGGCGACGCATCTCGAGCTCCCCGAGGACGTGATGGCGACGGCGGTCAGCGGCGCGCCGCTGCCGCGGGGGCCCCAGCCGATGGTCGAGGCCGATCCCGTCAGCCTGCTGCGCGCCGCCGAGGCGATCGAGAGCGCCGCGTGGCCGCTCCTGCTCGTGGGCAACGGCGTCGTCCGCCAAGGGGCTGCGCCTGCCCTGCGCGCCTTCTGCGAACAGACTGGGCTGCACGCCGTCACCACCTTCATGGGCAAGGGCGTGCTCGACGCCTCGGACCCGCACTTCCTCTTCACCGCCGGCCTGCGCCGCCAGGACTACCCACGGGGTCTGCTGGGCCGCGCCGACCTCGTCGTGAGCATCGGCTACGACATGATCGAATGGCCGCCTTCCGCGTGGAACCCGGACGGACGGCAGCGCATCGTGTGCGTCGACACGGTGCCGCCCGAGATCGACGCCCACTTCATCCCCGAGGTGGAGCTCATCGGCGACCTCTCCCGGATCCTCTACCAGCTCACCGGCCTGCTTGAGGGCCGGCAGGTGGCCAGCATCGAGACCCGGCCCTACCGGCGCGCCTTTCGCCGCGTGCTCGACGCCGGCACCGACGAGGACTTCCCGATCAAGCCGCAGAGGGTCCTTCGTGATCTGCGCGAACTGCTGGCGCCCGGCGACGTCCTCGTCAGCGACGTGGGCGCCCATAAGCTCTGGGTGGCGCGCTTCTGGGAGGCACGCGAGCCCAACACGGTGCTCATCAGCAACGGTTTCGCCGCCATGGGCTTCGGGCTGCCGGCCGCGCTGGCGGCCGCGCTGGCGCGCCGCGGTCGCAGCAAGATCGTGTGCATCAGCGGTGACGGCGGGTTCCTGATGAACTGCCAGGAGTTGGAGACGGCGCGCCGGCTGGGGCTGCCCTTCGTCGTCCTCGTGTGGAGCGACGGCGGCTACGGCCTGATCGAGATGCACCAGAGGCGTAAGTATGGACGCATCGCCGGCACGCGCTTCGACAACCCGGACTTCGTGGCGCTTGCGCGCGCGTTCGGGGTCGAGGGCCTGCGCGCCGAGCGGGCCGGCGACGTCAAGCCGCTGCTGGCCCGCGCCTTGCGGCATCCGGGACCCGTGGTCCTTGCTATTCCCATCGATTACGCAGAAAATGCCAAGCTGGCGGTCGACCTCTGGCAACTCGCGCCTGAGGAGCTGGCCTAGAAGCTACGCAAACGTATGCGAGGGGGGGTGCGTATGACGGAGTTCCTGCGCAACGAGGGGCTCAAGCGGGTGAGGATGCGGGTCTCGATGGCCGTGTTCGTCGTCTTCACGCTCACGTGTGCGGGCTCGTTCGGCATGGAGGACGTGGTCTCCTCGTCCGGTCCCGGCCTGACGCTGCTCATGATCCTCATCCTGCCCTTCTTGTGGAGCTTCCCCATGGCGTTCGTCGCCTCCGAGCTCGGCGCCATGGTACCGGAGGCCGGAGGCCTCTACCGCTGGATCCGCCGGGCGATGGGCGAGTACTGGAGCTTCCAGGCCGGGTGGTGGTGGACACTGTCCCTCTACGTCGACTCCGCCGTGTACGTCGCACTGGCACTCGACTACCTGCAGTCGCAGTGGGGGTTCGACGCCGGCACCCGAGCGCTCATCGGCGTCGGCATGGTGGCCATCTTCGCGTTCATCAACATCCGTGGCCTGGAGCTCACCGGCTGGACGCTGACCATCATGCAGATCGTCATCATGACGCCGCTGCTCGTCATGACCGTGTGGGCGGTCTTCCAGGGCAGCGGCAACTCGTTCAGCCCGATCCTGCCCGAGGGCCAGAGCTTCATGGACTCACTGGAGCTCGGTCTGGCGATCATGATGTGGATGTACGCGGGATACGAATCGATATCCACGCTCGCGGGCGAGATCGAGAACCCGCAGAAGGTCATCCCCAGGGCGCTCATGATCGGCACGCCGCTCGTCGTGATCACGTACTTCGTCACCGTGTGGGCGGCGATCCGTATCGCCCGTCTGGACGGCGCGGACAACTGGATGAACATGTGGACCGGCGGCGGCGGCGTCGATTACGTGGCTGCGGTGAAGATCGTCGGCGGCAACGTGTTCATGTACTTCATGCTGCTGGCGGCGGTGCTCTCCAACCTCAGCCTGTACGCCGGCTATCTCGCCACCGGTTCGCGACCCGCGTTCCAGATGTCGCGTGACCGCCTGTTCCCCCGCTTCTTCGGCATCACGCACAGGAGCTGGGGCACGCCCTGGGTCGCCATCCTTCTCATGGCCATCGTCAACGGCATCCTCATCAACTTCCAGTTCGACGTCCTCATCACGATCGACGTGTTCCTGCTGATGTTCCCCTACATCCTCATCTTCCTCTCGGTGATGATCCTGCGCATCAGGGAGCCGGAGGTGGTGCGGCCCTTCCGGGTGCCGTTGCCCACGTGGGCGCTCGGGATCTGGGTCGCCATGCCGATCGCGATCGCCGTCATCGCCCTGTTCGTCAACGGTATCGACTGGATGATCGGCGGCCTCGCCGGCATCCTCACCGGGCCCATCGCTTACCTCGTCTTCAAGAACATCTACAAGGGCACCACGGACGAGGCCCTCGAGGGTTCGACCATCACTCCTGCCGGTGAGCTCACCGAGTTCGGCGCCCAGGTGGAAGGAGCCGGAGCATGAAAGGGCAGCGGTTCGCGAACCTGACGGCGATCGCCGGCATCGTCGCGGGGGCGTTCGCGATCGGCGGCGGGCTCTACGCCCGGTCCGCCGAGCCGGAGTTCGGCATCCCGCAGTTCTTCGGCATCTACTCGGACTACCTCTCGGGGGTGCACGTACTCGTCGGCCTCGGCGCGGTCATGATCGTCGGCGGGCTGCTCAGCTTCAAGTGGCCGAGCGTCGGCGGCATCATCGTCTGCGTCGCGGCGATGATCGGCCTCATCTACACGTACAACCGCGGCCAGTATCGCTGGACCCCGTATCTGTACTACTGGTGGGGGCCATGGTTGTTCGCCTGGATCACCGGCATCTTCGCCGGATACGCCGCCTTCAAGAACGTGCCGCAGAGCGGTGAGAAGCTCGCGGATGCGCGGCACGCTGAGGGCCTGGGCGACTGACACACACGCCTCTCGCGAGGAGCGACGAGCGCCCGGGGCCGCCGTGCGGCGGCCCCGGGCGCGTTCGCGATGTGTGCGGATTCGTGCCTGTCGGGCGTCAGGCCTCGAGCAGGATCGTCACGGGTCCGTCGTTGACCAGTTCGACCCGCATGTGCGCGCCGAAGACGCCGGTCTCGACCGGTACGCCTTCGGCGCGCAGGGCCGCGACGTACGCTTCGTAGACGGCCTGGCCCTGGCCCGGCGGGGCGGCGCCGGCGAAGCCCGGGCGATTGCCGCGCCGGGTGTCGGCGTAGAGCGTGAACTGCGAGACGGCGAGCACCTCGCCGCCGACGTCGCCGAGCGCCAGGTTCATCAGCCCGGCATCGTCGGCGAACACGCGCAGCCGCGCCGTCTTGCCGGCGAGCCGGCCGGCGGCGGCCGCATCGTCCTCGTGGGTGACGCCCACGAGGGCGACAAAGCCGCGCTCCACCGCGCCCACCTGCGCGCCGTCGACCGTGACCGCGGCGCGGGTCACCCGCTGCAACAGCACTCGCATGTAGCCGTCCTTCGGCTCATCGGTCGTCCCCGGACATCCTAGCCCGGGCTCCCGTCCGGCGCCAGGCCCGCGGCACTACCTTGAGCTGACTGACAAGCATGGCGCGGAACGAGATCCTGCCACGAAAGAGCCGGAAACGGGCGTGTTTCTTGATCACGGACCGGCTCTTCACGACGTCCGCCCGCCGGGTTTGACATCGTCACGATGCGGTCATACCATACGCAGCTGTGTGGATTAGCACTCTCTCCCCGAGAGTGCCGGTACCAGATCCAAAGAAACCACGGTGTACACACCAAGGAGGGTTGCTGCATGAAGCTCAAGCCGCTCGAAGACCGCGTCATCATCAAGGCGGTCAAGGAAGAGGAGAAGACCGCCAGCGGCATCGTTCTCCCCGACACGGCGAAAGAGAAGCCGATGATGGGTGAGGTCGTCGCCGCCGGCGACGGCAAGTGGGACGAGGACGGCAAGAAGCGTGTTCCGATGGACGTCAAGAAGGGCGACCGGGTCATCTACGGCAAGTACGCGGGCACCGAGTACAAGACCAGCGATGGCGACGAGCTCCTGATCCTGCGCGCCAGCGAGATCCTGGCCGTAGTGCAGAAGTAGGAAGGGAGGCTGACGAAGCGTGGCTAAAGAACTCAGGTATCACGATGAAGCCCGGCGTTCGCTCGAGCGTGGCGTGAACGCGCTCGCCGACGCCGTGAAGATCACTCTCGGCCCCAAGGGCCGCTATGTGGTGCTCGACAAGAAGTTCGGCGCGCCGACGATCACCAACGACGGCGTCACCATCGCTCGCGAGATCGAGCTCGAGGACGTCTTCGAGAACCAGGGCGCCCAGC
>CAZJGT010000051.1:0-13775 GCA_964545565.1 uncultured Thermoleophilia bacterium | reverse complement strand
GCCGAGCAGGTCGGTGAAATCGAGGCGCCCGAGCGCGAGTTGCGTCGCGCCGGCCCAGCGCGAGAACGCGTCGGCGACCGCGAGGGCGAGGTCGGTGAGGAACTCGGCGTAGACCTCAAGCAGGCCGGAGATGAGCGCGGTGGCGGCGCGATACCGAGCCTGCAGCTCGTCCTTGCCGCCACGACCGCGGTCCCAGTTGCCCTGGGCGCCACCCGGCGCGGTCTTGGTCGTCTTGGCGGGAAGGGCGAAGAGCGCCGCCGCCAGCTGGTCGAGGTCGGAGGGCGGCTCCGCCAGGAGCCGCTCGCACGCCTCGACCAGATCCATGGCGGCGCAGAACCCCTTGTCGCTCTGGTCGCTGCAGGTACCGGCGCAGTGGTCGCGCAGGGAGGCGACGGGTCCGGCGAGCGCCGCCAGACCGAAGGCCAGATCCGGCTCTCCCGCCGGCTCGGGCACAGGGTCGATGTCGTAGCGCTCGCCGAACACGCCCTTCGGGCCCGCGGCGAGCTCGCGCACAGCCTCGAGCCGCACGCCCGCCCGAAGCAGACGCGAGAGCCACCGCCGAGCCGGCGACTCGTGCGCCTCACCGGCAGCAAGACGTGTGAGCCACTCCTCCCACAGACGCTCGCGCTCGATCTCCGAGCCGAGCCCGTCCAGCTGCTCGAACGCGGGGTCGATGCCCGCTTCTACCGGGAACTCCCGCAGCAGACGCGCCGCGAAGCCGTGGATGGTGTGGATCGGCGCGTCGTCCAGGGCATCGAGCGCCATCTGGATCATCACGGCCTCCGTCGAACCGGCCTCCGCCCGCAGCGCTCGTTGCTCGAACTCCTCGCGGATGCGCTGGCGCAGCTCCCCCGCGGCTTTCTCGGTGAAGGTGATGGCCGCGACCGTGCGCACATCGCCGGTGCCGCGCTCCGCGTCCAACACGCAGCGCACGTAGCGGTCCACAAGAACGCGTGTCTTCCCGGTGCCCGCTCCGGCCTCGAGCAGGAACGTCGTGCCGAGCTCGCCGGTGACTCGGTCGCGGACGTCTTGATCGCAGACGACGCGTTCAGCCATCGTCATCCTTCCCGCACGGCTGCGGCCCCTGGAGTCTCACGACAGCTTCCAGAGCGGGCTGTTCGCGCAGACGATCGCGCGCCCAGGCGGAGACGCCGCAGGCGTAGCGCACGTCGCAGTAGTCGCAGCGGCCCCGGGTCGTGCGCGGGAACATGCCGTCGTCCATGAGCGCGACCGCGGCGGAGACCAGCGCACGAAGGCGAGCCGCGGCGGACTCCTCGTCGTCGGTGAGCTCGAGATCCTGGAAGCCGCCGCGTCGCGTCACCAGGCGGTAGAGGCAGGTGATCGATCCCGGCGCCTGCGTGCCGTGCGGCCAGAGCCGGTCGCCGGCCTCGCGCACGGCGAGCTGATAGACGGGCAGCTGCACGCTCAGCCCGTCGTTGATGCGAGCCTTCTCCACACCGCCGGCGCCGGTCTTGTAGTCGATGACGCGGGCGCCGGACGCGGTCATGTCGATACGGTCGAGGCGGCCGGCGAAACGGACCTGTCTCCCGTCAGGCAAGCTGAGGATCACGGGCAAGCCGGCCGACTCGCCGAAGCGCCACTCCGCGCCCACGGGCCGGTCGCCGCCTCCACCGAACACCGGATCCCGGCGTACGGATTCGAGGAGGTCATCCCGAAGCATCTCGCGACGGACCTCCCAGGAGAGCGCCGCGCCGGTGACTCCGCGGCGTTCGGCCTCGGCGCAACAGGTCGCCCAGGCGGAATCGACGGCCACCAGGGCGCCGTCGACCGACAGGTCTTCGGCGATGACCGCTTCATAGGCACGCTGGAGGATGCCGTGTACCAACGTACCGAACTCGCGAGCGTCCATCTCGAGGGCGTCGACGGGTTCGTCCGGGGCGTCCAGCCCGAGGACGTCACGCACATAGAAGGAGAAGGGGCAGCCGACGTACCGCTCCAGGCGCGTGGGATGCATCTCGGCGTCAAAGGGATGTCGCGCCGCGAGCGCGGCGCGCGCTTCCGTGCCGAGCAGGCCGTCCCACGCGCCGGGCTCGGGGCTGCGCGCGGCGCGCCAGGCGCCGAGGCGCCGAGTCGCCGCGTCCGGGTCGCCGAGAACGTCCGAGAGATACCGTCGAGCAGCGGTGCGCCGGCCGCGCTCCGAAAGCGCGAGCAGCGCGGCCGTGTCGCGCTCGCGCCGATCGAGCCACACGACTCCTTCCGTCGGCGGCACCCCAGCCACGGGCGCACGACCCGTGCGCCAAACAGGCGCCAGGGGCGCACCACGCAGGAACTCCTCGAGTGCGACGGGATGACCGGCCACCAGCGAGGCCAGACGAAGGAGCAGCCGCGAAGGCAGACGAGGCCGGCCGGACGCCGCATCGGTGCGCGGGGCGAGCAGCGCGAGCCGCTCTCGTGCCGCCTCGCACGCGAAGCCGAACAGCAGGAGCGACTCGGCCTCTCGCCCCTCTCCCAACGGCAAACGCCGCCCGGTCGCCTCGGTGAGCCGACGACGCTCGCCGTCACCGAGGATGGGGTCCGGGCGGCCGCTCGCGGGAAAACCGCCCTCGGCGAGCCCGGTGAACACGACGGTGTGGAAGCTCAAGCCGCGCATCTGCAGCGGGGTGAGCACCGCCACACCGTCGCGGCCCACGCGCCCGGTCGGCACCCGACTGTCGGCCAGCATGTCGCGGAGTGTGACTGCGGCTTCGGCGACGTCGACCTCTTCGCCAGCGATCTGCAGTGCGCGCAGACGGCCGGCTGCGTCGGCGGCGGCATCGCCCACGACCGGCTCGAACACCCCGCGGGCGATCGTGGCGAACACCTCGGCCCAGGTACTCCAGGGAGCGCGGCTCGGAAGGCCGGCGCACGCGCGCGAAAGCGCGGTCACGGCGGCCTCCAGACCGCGTGCCCCGCGCAGCCGCAGGCGCGTCGTCTCCACCTTCTCCGCAGTCTCGTCGTCGTCTGACTCGGGCAGGGGCGAGCGAGCCTCAAGCTCACGCAGCCGTTGCTCCAGACCCCGGCGGCGACGGCGCACCCGCTCGCGCCATTGACCGATCCCGCCGACGACGCCGGCGCGCCGCGCCTCGTCCAGCCAGAGCGCCGGTTCGCCCGGCGCTGCGTCCCCCCCTTGCAGCGGAGCCGCCGTGAGCAGATCGACCACGGCGCGGCGTGCGAACGGCTCACCGGCGGCCGGCGCCAGGCAGTGTGTCAGAGCGAGGGCGATCCGTGTGCCCACGGCTCGATCCGGTAGCATGCACGCCGCCGGCACGTCAGCCGCCTTGAGCGCCGCCGCGACGCGCTCCACATCGTCGCTGCGCGGCACCACGATCGCGCAATCCCGGAAGGAGGCGCCGGTAGCGGCGGCCGAGAGCACCTCCCTGACTGCCTCGCGCGCCTCGGCGCGCTCGTCCGCTACGGAGATGACCTCGACACTCCCGTCTCCCCGCAGGTCCGGAGATGGAACGGCTCCGTCGCGACCGGCGATCCATACCGCCGCGAGGCGACAGAGATCCCGCTCGCACTCCGGTGCGTCGAGACGCTCTTCTCTCAGCCCCGCCGCCTGCGCTGCGGCGAGTGCGGTGACGCCGTCCCTCGCCGCCCCTCTCGGAACGGGTACCAGGACGTCGGCCCCGGCTCCGATGAGCGCCGCGACCAGAGCCTCCTGCGCCTGATTGAGGTCGTAGATGCCGAAGAGGGTGAGCTTCCGCATGGCGTGGCCACCGCCGAGCGGGGACCCACCGGCCGGCGCGTTCTGGCCCTGGACCGCCTGCGCCGCCGCGACCTGCAGGCCGGCCGCGTCCAGAAGGCGCAGCGAGTCGAGTTCCGCACAGTAGGCACGGTACAGCCGGTCGAGGTCGGCGACCTTCGCACGCGCGCCGCCGGAGTCGCCCGCCACTCCGGTTGCGGGGCCCGCGGCGCCGGACGTGGCGACGATCTCCGCCCACGGCGTCTCCGGCGCGACCCGCGCCTCCCGCAGGTCGGCGAAGGTCGCCGCCAGAGCCTGGGCGAAATGCGGTCGATCGACCACAGGGCCGAAGTACCGGAGTCGTCCGGCCTCGGCTGCGACGAGACGCCGCACGAGCCGCTCGCGGGCGAGGCCCGCGAGCAGGGCCGGCGGCGCCCCGCGCTCCGCGGCGACCAGGTCGGCGGCGCAGCGGGCCAGCGTCACGACCGACACGTTGGCTACGGCGCCGAGCGTGCGCACGAGCACGTCGCCGACCCGCGTGCGCGCGGCCGCCGACCCGACGACGACCGTGAGCGGCGCGAGCGGACGGCCGCGCTTGAGCGCACGGACCCGCCCGCAGAGCGCGTCCTCGAGCTCCGCAAAACGGCCGCTGACGAGCAGCCCCTGGTGTGCGTCGGCCCCGGCGGTCATGATCGCGGCGAGCGTATCACGCGGCCCGGACGAGCCCGACGGCGCGACCCGCCCGGGCGGGCCCCGCGACGCAGCGGTCCGGGGTCCGCGCACATCCCGACCAGCGCGCCGAGTTCAGGTGAGCTCGCGGATCACCTCGGCGTGTTCCGGATAGGCGGCCAGGAGCTCGTCGCGCTCGCCGAGCTCGAAGTCCCGGAAGTCGAACCCCGGCGTGACGACACAGCTCACGAGCGCCCAGGCGCAGTCGTCCGGCAGGTGCGGGCCGCCCGCCAGGCGGGCGCCCTGCCAGCTGCCGGCCGGCACCAGCGCCTGCGGCAGTGGCCCGGGTGGCCCGACACCCGTCGTCTCCGTGGCGCCGCACGCGGCCTCCGCGACATCGCCGATCACGCGCACGTCGAGGCGACCCTCCCCGGCGATCGTCACCAGCTCAAGCGGAAGACCACCTTGGAACACCCAGAGCTCGTCGCTGGTGAGGCGGTGCAACCGGCTGAGCGAGCCGCGCGTGACCAGAAACAAAATCGCGGTGGCGACGGGACGCTCGCCGCGCGGCGTGCGCAGCGTCTGCGCCGCGCGGTACGTCTCGACGTAGTACCCGCCCTCGGGATGCGGCTCGAGCCCGAGCGCAGCGGCCATCTCGGCAGCGGTGGATCGCATGCCGGGCAGCATAGCAGCATCCTCGAGTGGGATCGCCCGCGTTCGGGCAACCCCCGGCAGCACCCCTGTCTGCCGGCGGCCGGAAGTCGCGATCCGGACCAGCATCACCGAACGTACGTCCAGCGGTACAGACGTATCATTGGACGTACGCTTGCAAGTACCGGACCGCGCGGACACTCCCTTGGTCCGACGACTCCGCGCGCCGACATCCGCGTGCAACGCCACCCCGGCGCCCCATTGGAGAGGCCCCTCGTCCAGCTGGACCGAGGGGCCTCTCTGTAGCAAGCCGTAAGCCGGATCCTGTCGTGGGTGACCATCCATCTGGGCTGCCCGTTGCCGGACAGCTCGTGCGACCGAAACCCGGGAGCCTCGGACGAGCGACCCTCAAACGCTCCCCTATTTGGTCTTGCACCGGGCGGGGCTTGCCGAGCCGGCCTGTCACCAGGACCGCTGGTGAGCTCTTACCTCACCGTTTCACCCTTACCCGCACCCCCCGAAAGGGGCCGCTGGCGGTCTGCTCTCTGTTGCGCTTTCCCTCGGGTTTCCCCGGCTGGCCGTTAGCCAGCGCCCTGCTCTATGGTGTCCGGACTTTCCTCGACGGGGACCTCGCGAGCTGCGAACAGACACGCGACGCGACCCCACCGCGGCCACCTGGCTTGCCTTCTGAGTGTACCACCGAGGCCGGATCCTCAGACGCCGGACCGTCGCCTGAAGGTCAGCCGCCGGACAGGACTCAGCGCAGGATGAGGATGAGGGCCCGACGATCATCACGATGCCGCCGAACCATCCCGCGGTTCACAGAAGGGGGCGGACACAAGGCCATCCGCGGACTCCGAAGCACCGGCACAGGCCGCGTCGCACGCTCGGCCGCGGGCGCCGTCAGCCCCGCGCGTCGGGGCTGAGCTCGGCCGCCGCCGCTTCGTCCAGCAGCCAGGTGAGCGTGCCGTGGACCGGCGATACGCCCTGGGCCGGAACGGCCATGGGCACGCGCAGGCCTTCGATGACCTCGGCCACCATGCCGGCCTTCTTGGCCCCGGTCACGATGAGCCAGACGCGGCGCGCCGAGTTGATCACGGGAGCCGTGATCGTCAGCCGCGGCGCGCCGTCCGGCGCCTGCGTCGCGACGCAGAAGCGCTCTTCCTCGCCGAGCGCGTCGCTGTGCGGGAAGAGCGAGGCGGTGTGGCCGTCGGTGCCGAGCCCGAGGAGCACGAGGTCGAAGACGGGCACCTCGCTGCGCGGCCGCTCCTGGGCGGCCAGGCCGCGCAGCTCCGCGTCGTACGCCTTCGCGGCGTCCTCGGGCGGGTCCTCGCCGCGCATCCGATGCACGTTCGCCGCCGTGATCGGAACGTGCTTGATGAACGCGTCGCGGGCCATCGCGTAGTTGCTGTCGGCGTCGTCCGGCGGCACGCAGCGCTCGTCGCCCCAGTAGAGCTGTACGCGCCGCCACGGGATCTTCTGGCTGAACTGTTGGCGCGCCAGCAGGCGATACAGGGCGCGCGGGCTCTCGCCGCCGCCCAGCGCGACGGCGAAGCGGCCTCGCGCCGCCGCCGTCTCCTGCGCCGCCAGCGCCAGCAGGTCGGCGGCGCGCAGCGCCACCGCGTCGGCGTCCTTGAGTATCTCGATGCTCATGCGGTCCTCTCCGTCGTATGGTCTTCAGATCGTCACGGCCGGCGCCAGCTGTGGCCGTCGGTGGCGATGAGCGTGTCCGCCGCCTCCGGCCCCCAGGTGCCGGCCTCGTAGATCGGGATCTGCCGCTTCGGCGTAGGGCCCCACGCGTCCAGCACCGGCTGCATGATCCCCCAGGCCACCTCGACCTGGTCGCCGCGTTTGAACAGCGTCATGTCGCCCTCCATCGCGTCCACCAGCACCGTCTCGTAGGCGCTGAACGGCAGTTCGTTCAGGGTGCTACCGTAGGAGAAGTCCATGTCCACCGGCTGCAGCGCCTCACTGTGGCCCGGTACCTTCGACTCGATGCGCAGGCTGAAGCCCTCGTCCGGCTGTACGCGCAACACGAGCGCGTTGGGGACGAGACCGGCGCCGCCGGCGCCCCGGAACATCGTCACCGGCGGCTGCTTGAACTGGATCGCGATCTCCGTCACTTTCTTGGCGAGCCGCTTGCCGGTGCGCAAGTAGAAGGGCACGCCGTGCCAGCGCCAGTTGTCCACCAGCAGCTTGAGCGCCGCGTACGTCTCCGTGTGCGAATCCGGCGCCACGCGGTCTTCAGCCCGATAGGCCGGCACCTCCTTGCCGTCCACGCGACCCTGCACGTACTGGCCCCGCACCGCGAAGAGGTCGACCCGCTCGCTCGGGATAGGCCGTACGGCGCGCAGCACCTTGATCTTCTCGTCACGCACCGAGTCGGCGTCAAGGGCCACCGGCGGCTCCATGGCGACCAGCGTGAACAGCTGGATCAGGTGCGGCTTGATCATGTCGCGCAGCGCGCCGGCCTCTTCGAAGTAGGGAGCGCGATGCTCCACGCCCAGGGTCTCGGCAGCGGTGATCTGGATGTGGTCCACATACTCGCGGCTCCACACCGGCTCGAAGATCGCGTTGGCGAAGCGCATGACGAGGAGGTTCTGCACGGTCTCCTTGGCCAGGTAGTGGTCGATGCGGCAGACCTGGGGCTCGTCGAACACCTCGTCGATCGTCTTGTTGAGCGCGCGCGCCGTCGCCAGGTCGTGGCCGAACGGCTTTTCGACGATGAGCCGCGTCCAGCCGGCGACCGGCTCGCCGAGCGCATGCTCGGCGTCGCAGGCGCCGGCTCGCGCCAGCCCGGCGTCGCCGAGCCGCTTGACGATCACCGCGAACTGGCTCGGCGGCGTCGCCAGGTAGAAGAGGCGGTTGCCCTGCGTGCCGTGCTCGCGGTCGAGGTGCGCGAGCGTCTCGGCGAGGCGACGGAACCCGTCCGCGTCGTCGAAGCCGCCCTGGACGTAGTGCGGCGCGCGCAGGACCATGCCGCAGGCGGCGTCGTCGGCCTCGCGTTCCCCGTAGAAGTCGTCGATGGACGCGGCGACGAGCTCGGCGAAGCCTTCGTCGCCGAGCGGCTTGCGGCCATAGCCCACCAGCGCGAAGTCGCGCGGTAGTACGCCGTGGCAGGCGAGGTCGTAGAGCGCCGGGATGAGCTTGCGGTGCGCGAGGTCGCCGGTGGCGCCGAACATGACGAGAGCGCACGGCTGCAGGTCGTGCTCTCCGCCGAAGGGCGAGGCCGACTCGGCGGATGGCGACCTCCCGGTCACGCGCACGCCGTCGTCGGCGCCCCAGCCGTCAAGGTCCTCGTAGCTCAGGCGCTCGCCGGCATCTCCGCCGCTCACGCTCTCACTCCTTCTCCTGGACCGCGTGGCCGCCGAACTCGTTACGCAGCGCCGCCAGCACCTTGCCGCTGAAGGTGTCGGCCTGGCGCGAGCGGAAGCGCATGAAGAGCGCCGAGGTGATCGCCGGCATGGGGACCGAGTGGGCGATCCCCTGCTCCACCGTCCAGCGCCCCTCGCCGGTGTCCTCGACGTACCCGGTGATGTGCTGAAGCCCCGGGTCCTTCTTGAAGGCATCGGCGGCCAGCTCGAGCAGCCAGCTGCGCACCACGCTGCCCTGGTTCCACAGATCGGCGATGGAGGCGAGGTCGAGATCCCACTCCGTGGCCTCGAGCAGCTCGAAGCCCTCCGCGTAGGCCTGCATCATGCCGTACTCGATGCCGTTGTGGACCATCTTGACGAAATGCCCGGAGCCGTGACCGCCGCAGTACTCGTAGCCGTGACCCGGAGGAGCCAGGGTGGCGAGGAGTGGCTCTACGTGCTCGAAGGCGGACCGCTCTCCGCCCACCATGAGGCAGTAGCCGACCTCGAGCCCCCAGACGCCGCCGCTGGTGCCGGCGTCGAGGTACCGGATGCCGTGCGGCGCAAGCTGGGCGCCGCGTTCGACGTCGTGCTGGAACGGCGAGTTGCCGCCGTCGACGAGGATGTCGCCCTCATCGAGAAGCGGGGTGAGCTCGTCGATCGCCGTCTGCGTGGCGTCGCCGTACGGAAGCATGATCCAGATGACCCGCGGCGCCTTCAGGACGGCGACGACGTCCGAGAGGCGGCGGACCGGCTCGGCGCCCTCGGCGCCGAGCTCCTCCGCCTTGGCATAGGTGCGGTTCCAGACCACCACGCGATGGCCGCCGCGCAGCAGGCGCCGCGCCATGTTGCCGCCCATCCGGCCGAGCCCGACCATGGCTACGTCCATCTCGTCCTCCTCGTCCGGCCGGGCACGGGCCGCGGCTATTCAGGCTGCGGGAGCGCGGCGGCGACAAGGTCGTTCAGACGCCGCACGCCGCCCCGAACGTCGTCTCCGAGGCAGACGCGCAGGGCGCGGCAGCCGTGGGCCCGCAGGGCGCCGAGGTCGCCGCGCGCCTGAGCGCGCTTGAGCACGCTGAAGCTGTACGGCTGACCCGGGATGCTTACGTCGACGAGGTCGTGCCCCACGAGTTGGAGGAACAAACCCCGATTCGGCCCGCCCTTGTGGAACTGACCGGTGGAGTGGAGAAAGCGCGGACCGTACCCCAGCGTGGTCGCGAGTCGCAGGTGGTCGCGCAGATCCAGGCGCAGCCTCTGGAGGTGGCTCCAGACCGCGTCGTCCGGAGCCACATATGCCTGCACCGCCACGTAGTCGCCCGATGCGGCCTGGGCGAAGAAGGCGGCGAGCGCCGCCGGCAGGTCGTCGTCGCCCACCGGGAACGCCAGCCGGCCGTCGCCGGCCGGGAGCTCCTCGAGCAGCTCACCGCCGGCGATGTAGCCGGCGAGTAGCCGCCTGGTGTTGTCCTTGCTCTCCTGGACGTTGGGCTGGTCGAAGGGGTCGATACCCAGCACGTGTCCGGCGGTCGCCACGGCGATCTCCCAGCGCAGGAATTCGCCGCCGAGGCTGTGGACACCATCCATCTCATGCGTCAGGACGGGATGACCGGCCGCGGCCAGGTCCATCAACTGCTGCGCCGCACCCGCCGCAGCGACGCTCTTGAGCCCCACCGCGGCGAAGACGCGGTCCTCGCCGTACACCTCCGGATCGCCGATCGTCTCGAGGTCGACCGGCAGGATACCCGCGCCCTCCTTCCCGGTGCTCTCGGCGACGAGTTGTTCCACCCAGGCGCCCAGCGCCCGCAGCGAAGGCTCGGTGGCGAGGGTGAGCTTGTCGCGGCCGGCCAGCGCCGCCTCGCCCAGAGCCGCCCCGAGGCGCAGCGCCGGGTTCTCGGCCGCCGGCACGTCCGGTCCACAGGCCCGGGCGACCTCCCTCACCCCGTCGAGCAGACGCTGGACGTCGGCGCCGATGAGCGCCGCCGGCACCATGCCGAAGAAGCTGAGCGCCGAATAGCGGCCGCCGATGTCCGACGGGTTCACGAAGACGGCGCGAAAGCCCTGCGCGAGCGCCTGCTGTTGGAGTGTGGTGCCCTCGTCGGTGATGGCGACGAAGTGACGGCCGGCGTGGTCGCCGTCCAGCTCCCGGAGGCGCTCGTAGAAGTACGCGTGGAAGCTCGCCGTCTCGGTGGTGCCGCCCGACTTGCTGGAGACGATGAACAACGTCGTCTCGAGATCGACGGCCGCCTCGACGGCGAGGACGGCGGCCGGATCCGTGGAGTCGAGCACGTGCAGATCGAGGTAGCCCTCTTTCGTCCCCAGGACCGCCTCCAACACCTCCGGCGCGAGGCTCGAGCCGCCCATACCGAGCAGCACCGCGGAGCGGAAGCCCTCGGCGCGGAGCTCGTCGACGAAGGCGGTGACTCCTTCTGCCTGCTCGCGCACGCCCTCGAACACGCTGAGCCAGCCGAGGGCGTTCCCGATGATCGCCTGATGGGCTTCGTCGTCAGGCTTCCACAGGCTTGCGTCCGCCTCCCAGAGGCGTTCCCCGTACCGGTCCGCTTGCAGGCTCTCGAGACGCCTCGCGACAGCTGCCTCCAGCCAGGCGGGCAGTGACGATCCGTCCATGTCAGTCCTCCTCACCGGCGAGCAGACGTCCGCGCTTGTCTTCCACGATGTCGAGCAGCCCGTCGTAGGCTTCGACGAAGAGGTCCACGCCTTCGGCCTGCAACTGGGCGCCGATGCGTTCCAGGTCGATGCCGGCTTGGCCCAGCTCCCGCACCAGACGGTGGGCGTCTTCGAGGTGGCGATCGACACTGCGGGCCACGGTGCCGTGCTCCTTGAACGCCCTCCAGGTCGCTTCGGGAAGTGTGGTCACGGTGTGCTCGCCGATAAGCTCGTCCACGTACAGCGTGTCCGGATAGGCGGGATCCTTGACGCCCGTACTCGCCCAGAGCACGCGCTGGATCTTGGCGCCCGAGGCCGCGATGAGCTGCCACTCGCGCCCGTTGAGGTAGCTCCGAAAGCGCTCGTAGACCACCTTGGCGTTGGCGACTCCCGCCCTGCCCTTGAGGGCCTCGAGCCGCCGCCGTTCCGCCGCGTCGGCGGCGGTCTCGACACGCTCGTCGAGCAGCCTGTCGACGAGCGTGTCCACGCGCGAGACGAAGAAGCTCGCCACCGACGAGGTGGCGCGGATCGTCAGGTCCTTGCGCAGCCGGTACTCGAGCGCGTCGAGGTAGGCGTCGGCGACGGCCTCATACTGCGTCAGCGAGAACAGCAAGGTGATGTTGATGTTGAGGCCGTCCCTCAGGCAGCGGAGGATCGCCGGGACCCCTTCCCGGGTGCCGGGGATCTTGACCAGCACGTTGGGACGGTCCACCTCCGTGAACAGACGGTGAGCCTCGTCGATCGACCCCTGGGTGTCGTACGCGAGATGCGGCGAGACCTCGATGCTCACGAAGCCGTCCTCGCCGCCGCTGCCGAGGTACACGGGAGCCAGCACGTCGCAGGCGGCGCGCACGTCGTCGATCGCCAGCCGGTCGAGGATCGAGGCGGCGTCCAGACCCTGCCGGGCGAGCGCGAGGATCGCCTCGTCGTACTCCGTGCCGCCCCCGATGGACTTCTTGAAGATCGCCGGGTTGGTGGTCACGCCGCCGAGGCCGTCGCGCTCGACCATCTTCTTGAGGCCGCCACGCACGATCAGCGCGCGGTTGATGTAGTCGAACCAGGGGCTCTGGCCCAGACCGTGCAGCTCTGCCAGCCGGTTCTCGGCGGGAGTCACGGGATCACTCTCCTTTGCCGGACGGATGATCGCCCGGGGGGTCAGTCGTCGTCAGCTCCACGAGGGCCGTGCGTGGCGGCCGGCGCGTCGCGCCGGCTCGTCGCACGGCCTCAGACTAGTCAATGCCCACTGGGCCGCGATTTCAAGGGTGGAAGCCGGTACGGCGGATGCGGAGACGTCGTCTCAGTAGTCGCCATCCTCAGGGACGATGCAGACGAAGGAGAGCGGCGCGTCGGCCGCGGCGCGGAACTGGTGCTCGCGGTCCGGCGGCACGTAGGCGTACGCGCCGCGCTCCAACGGATGCTCCACGCCGTCGAGAACGAGCACGCCTCTGCCGTCGGCCACGAAGTTGATGTGCGGCCAGCCGTGCGCGTGCCTGGGCGTATGCCCGCCGGGCTCTACGTCGAAGAGCCGCATGACCCATCCGTCCCACCCCTGCTCGGGAGAGACGAGCACGCGCTTGACGACGCCCTTGATGCCGTCGCCGGCCATCGCCGTCACGGCGACGTCCGCCTTCTTCCCCACGACCCACCGATCACTCATAGCGCTCGCTCCTCTCGTCCGCGTCCTGTCCCATCCTACCCGCTGCGCCTTCACCGTCACGCCGGAAGGCGCACGGTCTCACTGAGGACCGGAGGCTGCTCACGGCAGGTTGCTCTCGGTGGGCGCGCTGATCGCGTCGACGATGACCGGCCGATCCGCAGGATGCAGCTCGTGGCCGGAGCCGGTCACCGTCAGCAGCGTGGTATTGGGCGATGCTCCGACCTCCTCGGTCGGCAGGCTGTCCTCGGCGAGGATCTCGCCGCCCGGGTCCATGAGGCAGTACTGGGTGCGCACCTTGTGCACGTCGAGCCCCGGGTAGGAGGTTGGCATCGGCGCTCTCCTTCCTGTCGACGATGGCTACGACGACAGTGTCGGTGGAGCGTCCTTTCCATGCCATCCTGTCAGGCCGACTGTGCCGCGATCGCCAGGAAGCTGAACGAGAGGCCGCGTAAGCGGCTTGGCTACAGGACGCCGGAGGAGTGCTATGGACAAAGCAGGCAGACGAGAGCGTCAGAAGCGTAGGTGTTGCACTACAAACTCGAACTCAGGCACACCCATCATCCGACGCCGGCTCGATCTCGAACGCCTTGTTCGCGATGATCGACCCGCACGGCTTGGCTTCCGCGAACGGAAGCCCGAGAACGTACTCGTGCGGCACGCCTTCGTAGGACAGATCAGGGAAGGTCCCAAAGCCGAAGCGAGAGTAGTAGCCTGGGTCTCCCACCAGGACGCAGCCGCTCGCGTCGCGGGTCTGCAGCTCCGCCAGCCCGGATTGCACAAGCGCAGAACCGATTCCCTGACCTTGCACGCCGGGCAGAACAGCGACGGGGCCGAGCAAGAACCAGTCGGCTTCCGAGTCGCCGACACTGGCCTTCGAGAAGGCGATGTGCCCAACAGTCCGACCCTCGCTGACGGCCACAAGCGACACGTCGAGTGCGCCGTTGTCGCGCAACGCATCGACAATCAAGTGTTCGGTCTGCCGACTGATCGGATGGTCACGGAACGCTTCGATGTTGATCTTACGGATGTCGTCGACCTCACTCGCGGTCTCTGGATGTATCTCGATTCGACGCAACGGCGCCTCCACGGTTGTGTCTAG
>CAZJGT010000050.1:0-13814 GCA_964545565.1 uncultured Thermoleophilia bacterium | reverse complement strand
CCCCACCCCTGCTGGAAGACGAGCGTGAGCGCTCCATAGGCGGCGCCCACCGAGAGAAGGTTCATGAGGATCGCGGTAAGCGCCACCGGAACAGAGCGAAAGGCCAGCAGGAGCAGGAAGAAGCTGAGCGTCAGTACGACGCCGATCACGATCGGCATGTAGCTGTCCGTGAGGTCCACGGAGTCGATCTGCGCCGCGGTGGTACCGCCCACGTAGACCTGCGCATCGGCGCCCCGGAACGCCTCCGGCACCACGGCCTCACGAAGGTCGCGGACCGGCTCCTTGGCCGCCTCGGTCATCCCGTCCGCATCCTGGACCATCGTCAGCACGGCGAGCGAGCCGTCCGCCGCGGTGGAGAGCCCTGTCACCGAGAACGTACCATCGGCGTCCAGGCGGACGACGAACCGCTCCAGCGCCGCCTGGATGCCGGGATCGCCGACGTCGCCGTCGATGACGACCGTGACCGGGTCGCTCATGCCGGCAGCGAAGTCGCGCGCCAGCATGTCGAGGCCGCGCTTGGAGGTGTAGTCGTCGGGGAACGACTCGGCGCTGAAGCCGCCGCCGCGCATCGTCAGCGCCGGGGCGGCGATGGCGAGCAGGAGGACCACGCCGAGCGCGAGGCTCACCGCCGGGCGGCGCATCGTCCGTCGCGCCGCCCGGCCCCACCAGCCGTGCTCACCTTGCCCGCGGGAGCGGCGGTCCAGGAAGGGAACCGGCAGAGCATCCACCTTGTCGCCCAGCAAGGCGAGCAGGGCCGGCAGCAGAGTGAGCGCCGCGGCGACGGACGCGAACACCGCGCTCATCGCCCCGACGCCGAGGCTGATGAAGATCGAGAGCGGCACGATGAGCATGCCCACCAGCGACAGCACCACCGTCATGCCGCTGAAGAAGACCGCGTTGGACGCCGTGGCCGACGCGGCCCCGATCGCCGCGATCTTGTCCAGGCCGCCGCGGCGCTCCTCACGGTAGCGCGAGACGATGAACAGCGAGTAGTCGATGCCCACCGCGAGCCCGGTGGCGACGAGGATGTTGAGCGCGAACACGGAGAGCTCGAAGCCTTGGCCGACCAGCACCGTGATCGCGAGGCCGACGACAATGGAGAGGAGGCTGATCGCGAGCGGCAGTCCGGCGGCGACCAGAGCGCCGAACACGACCACGAGGATCACGAGGGCCACCGGGATACCGATCGCCTCGCCGCGCTTCAGGTCCTCGCCGGCGAGGTGCTGGGCGTCCTTGCTGAGCGACGCGGCACCGGTGACGGCCGCATCGAACCCCGGGGTCGCATTCGCCTCGGCGACGATCTCGTAGACGCCGTCCACGTGGTTGACCGCCTGGTCGGCCGCGGCGGCCAGCTCGACCTTCATGATGACCGCATGCCGGTCTTCGGAGGTCAGAGCCGTGCGCGTCGCCTCGTCGAGACCCTCGTCGTAGCGGCTGAGAACGCTCACCACGTCCTCCGGCGGGAGCGCCGCGATCCGGTCGCGCACCCGCAGGACCTCCCGCTTGAAAGCGGGGTCGTCGACGGTGAGGCTCTCGCTGCGGATGATGACGACTTCGCTGTCGTTGCCGGTCAGCGTCCCGATGGAGGACAGCGCGTCACCGAGCTTCTCCGCCCCTCGTGAGGCCTCACCGATGCCTTCTCTCAGGCCGACGGCGCCGGCACGCAGCGCGTCCGTGCCCCCACTCACGTCGCCGGCCCCGGCGACGGCCTTGCGGACCCCCGAGGCCACGCGGCCGGAGCCGCCGGCCAGCCGCTCCGAACCGGAGGCGAGCGCACGCGAACCCGTCGCCGCGCTGCCCACGCCGCTCGCCAGCCCGCGGCTGCCGGCGGCGAGCTTGCCCAAGCTGTCGTCCAGCGTGCTCGCGCCCCCGGCACTGCGGTCGAGTCCTTTGCTGAGGTCGCGCGCGCCGGCGGCGAGACGCGACGCGCCTGAAGCGAGCTTGTCGGCGCCGGAGGCCACGGACGAGACGCCGGCGCTCGCGGACTGCAGACCCGCCGAGAGCTGCGACGACCCGGACGCCACCTGCCCGGCGGCTCCGATGATCTGCTGGTACGTGGGATCGTCGGCCGCCTCCGGATGCGCGGCCAGATAGGCGGCGACGAGGGCGTCGAGGGTGGCGGCGCCGCCGGCGAGCGCGTCGGCGGACTGGGAGGCCTTCCGTACGCCCGCCGCCGCGTCGCCGGCGCCATCCGCGAGCTCGCCGGCGCCAGCGGCGAGCGCGTCGGCGGAAGCGGACAAGCGGGAGCCACCGCGAGACAACTGCGCCAGACCGGCGTTGAAGCTTCCGGTGGCGCCGGCCACTTGCGCGAGTCCCGAACTCAGATCCGCAGCCCCTCGGGAGGCTCCGGTCAACCCCCCGCTGAGCGAGCGCGCGCCCGCGCTGGTCCGCCGCGTGCCGGTGCTCACCTCGCGAGCGCCGTCCGCGAGCCGGCGCAGGCCGCGCTCGAGCTTGCGCGCTCCGGACGAGAGCGCGCCGGAGCCCTCCGCCAGCTCACGCGCACCCTTCTCGGCGCCTCCCAGCCCGTCGGCCAGGCCCTGCACCGATTCGGCGGTCTGCGTGATCGAGCTCCCACTGCCGCCGCCACGCTCTTCGATGAGGTCGGCGGCCTTCTGGGAATCCGGCTGGTTCAGGAACCTCGAGGACGACGTGAACACGTCACCCCAGGAGAAATACACCAGTGCGGAGGCGGCCAGGGCGACGAGCCACACGGCGATTGTCCACCATGGGTGTCGCGCGCTCGCCAACGCAAGACGCTGGGTGAAGCCTGCTCGAGGTTCGCTCATGATGGCGGCGAGCGCCTGGCGGCCGCGCCCCACGTAGCGAAAACGTCGCTTGCTAATGGAAACATGATTTGCAGTATGCGCGCCCTGTGCCCACGGGCGCAACCCGATCGAGAGCCGCGACCGTCCAAGACGCTCCATGGCGCCCCGGCGAACGGTTCGCCGGTCGAGCGGCGCCACGTCCGTCTCCAGGGTCGGCTACCATACGACCATGGACGTGCGACACCGCATCAGCGTCGCCCGGGGCGACATCACGACCCTGCAGGTCGACGCCATCGTCAATGCCGCCAACAGTTCGCTGCTCGGCGGCGGCGGTGTCGACGGCGCCGTCCATCGCGCCGCCGGTCCGGGCCTGCTGGAGGAATGCCGTGGTCTCGGAGGCTGCCCCACCGGACAGGCTCGCATCACCGGTGGCCATCGCCTGCCGGCCCACCACGTCATCCACACGGTCGGGCCCGTCTGGCGCGGCGGCCACAGCGGCGAGCCGGATCTTCTTGCCTCGTGCTACGCCGAGTCGCTGCGACTGGCCGCCGAGGCCTCGCTCGAGACACTCGCCTTCCCGGGCATCTCGACCGGCGCCTACGGCTACCCCAAACGCGAAGCCTGCGAGGTCGCGGTCGGCACCGTCTCCGGGTGGCTGGCCACGCACGAACTGCCACGCGCGACCGTCTTCTGCTGCTTCAGCCTCGGTGACGCCGGACTGTACCGTGCCCGTCTGGAACGTGAGAGCATGACGCACGAGCCCGTGGCCGACGCCGACGTGTGGGCCGGGCGGGCGCCCGTGGTGCCGCCCGCCTGGTTCGTGCGTGAGTCCACCCTGCATGGCGTCGCGCACACGCAGCGCGTCCACATCCACGCGCAGCGACTCGCCGGCGAGCTCGGCTGGGACGCTCCCGACACGAGCCTCGTGCTGTCCGCAGCGCTCTGGCACGACATCGGCCGCACCAACGACGGCATCGAGCCCGACCACGGCAGCAACGGCGCGTCGCGCGCCGCCGAGCTCGGACTCACCGCTGAGATGGCGCCGGCCGACGCCGAGATCGCTCTCTTCGCCGTCCGTTACCACTCCTGTCCAGACTGGGCCGGCGAGGCGGAGGCACAGCGGCTGGCCGAGGCGCGGCGGCTCGCGGAGCCGGAGCGCGCCCTCCGTATCCTCCGGTTGCTCAAGGATGCCGACGCGCTCGACAGGGTGCGGCTGGCCGCGTGGGAGGCGGCAGACCCCCGACAGCTGCGCTTCTCCCGCACAAGGGAACTCCTCAGCTTCGCGGCGGAGCTGTACCGGGCCCTGGGCTGAGCCGGCGGGCCACGTGGCGGGCGTGTCCGCGCCTGGGTCGCCGGTCCGGGCCGCGACAACGTCCACCCCGATGAAGGTCGTCACCCTCGTGTGAAACGCGGCTGACTGCTAGCGTCGGCAGGCGGCCAGGCGAAGCTCCCCGGCCGGCCGATCCGATGACCGACGCCCCTGACAAGCAACCCGCCGGCGCGCCGCGCCTCGTGTTCTTCTGCGTGGACGGCCGTCGCGACCTCGCGCAGCGAGCGGCGGCGGTCGCCCCCCGCGTCCGCTTCGCGGCTCGGCGATCGTGGACCGAGGATCCAGGGGAGACGCGCCGCCCCTTCCTGGGCGGAGAACCGCCGGTCGGGCTCTGGTTCTGGCGCGGCACCGCCGACGAGCTCGCCGCCCAGGCCGGCGACGTGCTCCTGCGCTTCATCCACCCGCTCGTGGCCCGGAGTGCACCGTTCTGCCTCGGCTTCCCGTTCGCGCCGGAGGTGCTCGAGCCGTGCAGCCTCAGTGTCGGCGAGGTCGCCGGCCTCGACCTCGAGGACATCGGCCAGCTGCTCGCGGCCGCCGCCGCGGCGCCGGCCGAGCCGCCCGGGGCGACGACGGCACGGACCGCCCCGGCGACTGCGCCGTCCCGCCTGGTGGCCGGCGGTCCGGACGCGGTGCGGCTCGACGACGCCCAGCGCGCCGCGGTCGAGCACCACCGGGGGCCGGCCCGCGTCCTCGCTCCGGCCGGCTCGGGCAAGACCAAGACCCTGGTCAGCCGCGTCGTCGAGCTCGTCGAACGCGGCGCCGACCCCGCCGGCATCCTCATGCTGGCCTTCAACCGCAAGGCGGCGGAGCAGCTCGAGGAGCGGCTCGCGGCGCTCGGCATCGCCACCACCCGCCGGCTGGGCGCGCCCCCGGATGCCCGCACGAGCCGGCGCCGGCGCCCGGGCGGTCCGGCGGCGCCGGCACGGCCGCCCGGCGTCCACTGCGCGACCTTCAACGCCTTCGGTCACCGCTACCAGCGCGAGGTGATGCGAGCGCGCGTCTCGCTCGACCACGACGGCCGCTCGCTGCGCACACTCATGCTCCAGGCCATGCGGGCGGCCGGCGTCTCGCTGCGCGCGCTCAAGCCGCGACGCGGCAGCGATCCCGTCGGCGCCTTCACAAAGGCGCTCACCCGGGTCCGGGCAGCCCTGGAACCCGTGGAGGTGGTGGAAGTGCAGCTGGAGTGCCTCAGCGACACGCCTGTCGTCGGCATCCCCTTCGCACCCACGCACGCCCACTACATCCGCGCCCAGGCGGCGACCGGCCTTCAGTCCTTCGACGACCAGATCTACTTCGCCGTCGCCGACATGCTCGCCGATCCCACTCACCGCGCCTTCATCCAGGCACGGTTCGACCACGTTCTCGTGGACGAGTTCCAGGACTTGAACGGCGCCCAGCTCGCCCTCGTGGACGTGCTCTCACGGCCCCATCGCGAGCTGTTCGTCGTCGGCGACGACGACCAGCTCATCTACGGCTGGCGGCAGGCGGATCCACGCGGCATCCTCGAGTTCCACCGCCGCATGCCGCCCCGGCCGTGGTCGGTCACGTACACGTTGTGCACCAACTACCGCTGCTCGCGCGCGATCGTCGAGACGGGCGCGCGTCTCGTAGCCAACAACGTGGTGCGCGAAGTCAAGGAGATCAGCCCTCGCGCCGGCGCCCAGGACGGCGCGGTGCGCTTCGCCGGCGCGCCCGCGTGGCCGGAGCGCGCCCGGGCCATCTGCGCCTTCCTGCGCGCCGAGAAGTCGCGCCTCTCCTGCGGCTGGCGCGATCTGGCCGTGCTCTGTCGCTATCGCTCACAGCAGTTGCTCGTGGCCTTGGCTCTCGACGCCGCCGACATACCGCGGACGCCGGCGCTCGGCTGCCGCCTGTTCACGCACCCGGCTGCGCGGCTCCTGCGCGCCTACCTGGATCTGGTGCGCGCACCCGACGACCTGCCCGGCGCCGAGCTCTCCGGGCTGCTGAACCAACCCAACCGGTACGTGAGCGGCTCGATCGCGGAGGCCGTCGCCGCAGCTTCTCAGCCGTGGGCCTGCGTGCGAGCGTGTGCGGCCGCTGAGCCTGCGGCCGGGCCGCGCCGCCTCTCCGCCCTCGTCGAACTCGTCGAGCGTCTCGGCACCCAGCCTCCCACGGCTTCGGCCCCGACGTCCCGAACAGCCCCAGCCCCCCTCACCGCGCAAGATCTCGTCTGGACGCTCGTCGAGGCTTTCGGCCTCGACGACCAGTGGGCCGCCGAAGCCGACGCCGCAGCCGGCGCGGAGTCTGGCGGCGCGGGATCGGCCGGTGCTTCTCCCGCTACCGCGACCGGCGCCGCGGACGGTCCCGACAGCGCCGACTCACTCCGGGTGTTCGACTCGCTCCTGCTTCTCGCGGAGACCTACCCCGACCCGGCGGCGTACCTTCGCACATGGGACCGCCTGCTCGCCGACGAGCAGGCGCACGAGGGAGTGGGTGAGGACACGCTGGCGCGAGAGGAATCCGAGGTCGACCGCGTAGTCATCGGGACCATCCATGCCGCCAAGGGCCGCGAGTACGACGCGGTGGTGATCCCCGACTACGACTGCGATACCTCGCGTTGGGAGGCATCCGCCGTGGAAGAAGAGCGCCGCGTCGTGTACGTGGGCGTCACACGCGCCCGCGACACGGCGCTCTTCACCGTCGACACGTCGGTGGGCTTCGTCCACCCATTCCTGCGCGAACTGGTCGAGCCCCCGGAGTGCGACGAGCACCCCGCGCTCGACGCCTGGCTCGCGCAGGAAACGGACGGCGAGCTGCGCGGCAGGATCGCCGCCCGGCTCAGCGAGATCGAGGTGCTGTTTCCCGAGCTCGTGCCGGAGCGTGCCGACCCCGTCGCCCCGGCCGGTTAGCGCTCACTGCCGCCTGGCGGTCAGACGATCTCGTGGTACTTGTACGAGATCTTCACCTTGGTCCGGTACGCGACGATCCGCTGGTCGTCGATCTTCATGTCGAACTCAATGGCCTCGGCGACGCGCAAGTCTTCGCGGTGGATGCCCGCCTTCTCCACGGCGTTCCTGGCGGCTTGCTCCCAGGAATCCGCGCTGGAGCCGATCACTTCCATCACCCGATACACGCTGTCCGCCATGGGGACTCCTTCGCTCGTAGTGGCCAAGAGATGACGTATCCTTTCCGGAACCGGTCGATTCGGAACCCCCGGGCGCGGCGAATCGTGTACCGGGAGCCCAAACGAACATCTGTCCGCCCCGTCTGCTACCTTGGAACCCGGAACGCCGCCGCCGGCTACGGACCGCTCAAGCGGTCCGCGGACGACACGGTCGCTGCAGACCACGCGACTCCGGCCGAGCGGCGGTGTTCCTTGCCCAACCATCATCGAGCGCCAGGAGCCGCCATGACCAGCCTCTCTCCCTGCACGCCCGTGCGGACGCAGCCACGGCGCCCGGTCCGGCAGGTGGTCGTCGACGACGAGCTCGCGTGGGTCCTCGCCGCACCCCTCCTCGAACCGGCAGCGACACGCCCTTCGACCCTCGCGGTGCTGGTCCATTTGAGCATGCAGCTGGCCTGCGAGCTGGCCGCGGCGCGTGGTGCGGCGGCGAACGCCGCCGTCCCCGACGCCGACCTCGTGGACGCCGCCGCGCGAGCCGTCGCCGGCTATCTCGACGACCTGCCGGACCTGCCGTTCATCGGCGAGCCGTTCGGCGGTGAGGAGGGTACCGATTGACGCAGCTCCTCCTCTCCCCGCAGGCTGTTCCGCCTGCCTGACTCGACTTCTTCCTCAAGGAACCGAGGGGCCGGGCCGACGTCGTTGAAGCAGGCACCGGCTCCTGTCGTCGGCGTTAGGGTTCGTCGCCCGTCGTCGTCTGAGCAGTAGCGAGACCAGGATGCGGCACGAAGGGACGACGGCGACATGACCAGAGCGGCATGACCACCCCACCCGGCGAGAGGCGGCGCCCCCGCCTTGTCCGCGTGATCGCGACCACGCTCGTCGCGATCCTCACGTGTCTCGTGGCCGTCTGGATCGCGCCGCGAGCCAGCGGAGCGGCCGCAACATGGATACGCACTCCCTCAGTCCGGCTGCACACGCTGACGCTACCCGGCGACGGCCGGCTCCCGGTCGCCGGAGCATCCTCGCGCGCCGCCGCGCCCGTCACCCTCGACGCCGGCATGCGCTTCACCATGGCGGGCGTCGTCTGCGCCGTGCCCCGCGACGCCGTGACGGTGCGCCTACGGACCAGCCTCGACGGTGCGTCCTGGGGACCCTGGATGGAGACGCCGCTCGAGGTCGCCGGAGAGGACGACACCCCGCGTGCCTTCACCGACCCACTCTGGACCGGCGACGCCCGCTACGCGCAGGTCGCCGCCGCCGGCAGCGGGACCGCACCGGCGGCGCTCACGAACGTACGCCTGGTGGCCATCGATCCGGCGGAGGACGCCGACCTCGCCACGCGCGCCGTCGGCGCCGTCCGCCGCACCGCGGCCGCCGTGGCCGGCGTCAGCCTCGCTCCACCGGCCTCCGCCGCCACCGCCGCGCCGGCCATCGTCACCCGCTCCCAGTGGGGAGCGGACGAGAAGCTGCGCTCGGGCTCCCCGTCATACGCTTCCGTCAAGATGGCCTTCGTGCATCACACCGCGAGCGGCAACGCGTACGCGCGCTCCGATGCGGCGGCGCTCGTGCGCGGCGTGTACGCCTACCACACGAAGAGCCTGGGGTGGAGCGACATCGGCTACAACTTCCTGGTCGATCGCTTCGGCACGGTGTACGAGGGACGGTACGGTGGCATGGACAGAGGCGTCGTGGGCGCACACGTGTACGGCTTCAACACCGGCAGCACCGGCATCTCCGTGATGGGCACCTACACCAGTGAGGCGCCGGCAGCCGCGGCGATGACGGCGCTCGAACGCCTGCTCGCCTGGAAGCTCTCCGTCCACGGCCTCGACCCGGCACGCACCGCGAAGCTCACCTGCGGCGCCGGCGAGAAGTACGCCAAGGGCGCCTCCGTGACCTTCCCCGTCATCGCCGGCCACCGCGACGCAAACTACACCGAATGTCCGGGCTCCGCCCTTTACCCGCTGCTCCCGGGCGTGCGCACGAGAGTCGCCCGCCGCGTGCAGGCCGCACTGGTGGCGAGACTGAGCGCCGGCGCGCCGCTCATCAGCCCCAACGGCGACGGCGTGCTGGACGAGACGACACTCAACGTCACCATCTCGACCGCCGCCGACTGGCAGCTCACGATCCACGATGCACGTGGGGACGCCGTCGCCTCCTGGAGTGGGCAGGGAACGTCGGCGACGATCACGTGGCGCGGCACGTCCGGCGGGGACACCGTCCCCGACGGCGTCTACTCGGCCGATCTCACGGCCAGCGCCGGCGGCGACGAGGCCGCGCCGGCGATGCAGGCGATCACGGTCGACACGGAGGCACCGCGCCTCGCGAGCGCCTCGGCCGCGCCGACCAGCTTCAGCCCCAACGGCGACGCGAGGGCCGAGACCACCACCGCGACCTTCAGCCCCGCCGAAGCGTGCGCCGTCCGCGTCGGCATCCTCGACGCCGACGGCAAGGTGGTGCGCTGGCTCCACGGTTGGCGTGCACGAGGAACGCGCCCGTACTCGGTCGTGTGGGACGGCGCCGTGCGCGCCGCCGGCAAGCTCGTCCCGGCGGGCGACGGTCAGTACCGTTTCGACGTCGAGCGCCGTGACGCGGCCGGCAACATCGCGCGGCGTGGGATCAGGGTCACCCTCGACCGTACGTTGGGCTTTCCCAAGGCGATCCCCATGACCCTGTCGCCCAACGGCGACGGCCGGCGCGACACGACCGAACTCGCCTTCAAGCTCGCGCGACGCGCGACGGTCACGCTCAGCGTGTGGCAAGGCTCCACCCTGGCACGCACGCTCGACCTCGGCACGCTGGACGCCGGCACCCGCACCACGACGTGGGACGGCACGAACGACGCCGGCGAGTACCTCCCCAGCGGACGGCCGGTGTTCACCGTCACCGCCGTCTCCACGCTCGGTGAGAGCCGCGTCAGCAAGACGCTCGTGATCGACCTCTACCGGCCGCGGTTGTACGCCACCAAGGGCAAGACCGTGCGGCTCGGCAAGACGGCACGCCTCGCCGTCAAGGCTCACGACCCGTTCAGCGCCAAGGTGGACGTGCGTTTCGTGGTGACCAACGCGAAGGGGCGGCGAGTCGCCTCGGGCCACCCCGGGTGGGTCCCCGCCGAAAAGGCGCACACCGTCGTCTGGAGACCGCGCTCGCGCGGCGTCTTCACGATCACGTGGCGGGCGACGGACCGCGGTGGCAACCGGGAGGCGAAGACAGCGCGTACCAGGGTCAACGTTCGCTGACCGCGCGACGAGGCGGCGCCGCAGGCGCCGCCTCCGGCGTCAGTAGACCTCCGGGATGAACGTCTGGCTGTCGATCGGCGGCCGCACGTACCCCTTGTCCGTCGGCCGCTCGGCGAGCTTGAGATCCTTGTGCGTCACGTCCTCGTACGGGATCTGCTCGAGCAGGTGGTGGATCATGTTCAGCCGCGCGCGGCGCTTGTCGTCTGCGTTGACGACCCACCAGGGCGAGTCCTTGGTGTCGGTGTAGGCGAACATCTCATCCTTGGCCTGCGAGTACTCCACCCAGCGCATGCGGCTCTCGAGGTCCATCGGGCTGAGCTTCCACACCTTGAGCGGATCCTTGAGCCGCGCCTGGAACCGCTTCTCCTGCTCCTCGTCGCTCACGCTGAACCAGTACTTGAGCAGGACGATGCCGCTGCGGATGAGCATGCGCTCGAACTCGGGGCAGGTGCGAAAGAACTCCCACACCTCGTCCTCGGTGCAGAAGCCCATGACGCGCTCCACGCCGGGGCGGTTGTACCAGGAGCGGTCGAAGAGGACCATCTCTCCGGCGGCGGGGAGATGGGGTACGTAGCGCTGGAAGTACCACTCCGTGCGTTCACGCTCGGTCGGCGTGCCCAGCGCGGCGATACGCACGGTGCGCGGGTTGAGATGCTCGGTCACGCGCTTGATCGTGCCGCCCTTGCCGGCGGCGTCGCGACCCTCGAAGATCACCGCGACGCGCAGACCGGCGTGCTTGATCCACTCCTGCAGCCGCACGAGCTCCATCTGCAGCTTCTCGAGCTCGTCCTCGTACGTCTCACGGTCGAGTTTCTTGTGACTCCCCGACTTCTCAGCCCGCGGCGCGCTCATGTCGGGCAGCGGCCCGGACGTCTCGGCGGTCTCGGCCTTCCCCTTGCCTTTGGACTTGTCGGCCATCGAGCTCCCCCTCGGACGCGGGCCTTGCGATCCGTCCCATCATAGTCCACGTGACGCGCGCGCGGGAGTGACCCCACGCGCGACCTCGCGATCCCCTGTGGGTAGGCAGCGTGGAACGGACATCCCTGAGCCGGACATCCCCTGAGCGGTGCCGACGACATCCGGGAGACCGGGCACGCAGCCGTGACCGGCGTTCAGCCGGCGCCGAAGAAATCGCTCCGCAGCTCCGGCGCGACGATGCCGAGCAGATCGGCCGGCGCAACGGCGATACGCTCGGCGCCGGCGGCAAGCAGGAGCTCCGGCTCATGCCAGCCCCACGCCACCCCCAGAGGCGTGACACCGGCCTCGCGTGCTTCGCGGATGTCGCCGGCGGTATCGCCGACGTACCAGTAGACGTCCTGGCCGGGGAAGCGAGCCACGAGGGCGTGGATCTTCTCGACCTTGCTGCGCGCGGACTCGGCGCCCGCGACCTCGGCGACGCCGGCGACGCGGTGGCTTCGCAGCCACCCCTTCACGACATCGGCGGGGCTGGACGTCACCACGACCACCGCATGCGTCTCGCCGAGCTCCTCGAGCACCTGAGGCAGCAGCGGAAACGGTTTGAGCCAGTGCCGCGCGCGGACCAGCGCCTCGCCCACCCGGCCGAGCACCTCGGCGACGCGATCGTCGTCGATGCCCCGCGCCCGCATCCCGGCGAAGAAGTTGTCCTCCATGACGGCGAGTAGGTCCTCCGGCGCGGTGAAACCGGACACGCCGTACGCGGCGCACGCATCGACGAACGCCGAGCCGAAGACGTCGAACGAGTCGACGATCACCCCGTCGAAGTCGAACATCACGAGCGGCCCGGCGTGCCGGTCCACGGCGCTCACCTTCTTTCACGTCGGGCCCGAAGACCTGTCCGGAGCGATGGTCCCCGTCTGCTGCGGCGGGCCGGCCGGCGCTACGCCGGGCCGGCCCGCCTCTGACTCAGTAGTGCAGTCCGGTCTTGCGCTTGAACTGCTCGACGCTGTTGATCTCGATGTCGAGCAGCTGGCTGATGCGCGCCTTGGCGGCAAGACCCTTGGCGATGCCGGGCACACCCGTGATCGTCCCGATGTCCAGCTCTTCGCGCAGCTGGCGCATCATCGTCGGATCGGACAGGTCGAGCGGCGTCACGTGGAGCTTGTCGGCCACATACTGCTTGGCTTCCGTGATCCTCATCTTCTTGAGCTGCATCCTTGCCACCAGATCTCCGGCGGCCCGGATCCCACCCATCGACGAGGCCAGCAGATGCGCCATGTGCATGCCGGCAGGGTCACCAGTGCCCACCTACAACCCGTCGGCCTTACCGATCTCGATCATGGCGGCACTGCAGCGCGTCACGACGTCGACGGCGGGAGTCTCGAACATCGGCACCCCGCCGACGCCCATGCCCACGTTGGGGTGCACGGGGATCTTGGCGATCTCGGTGCAGGCTTTGACGAAGGTGAGCGCCTTGCCGAGGTTCCACGGCACGGTCTTCTTGGTGTTGGTGTTGGAGACCGGGCCGAAGATGGCGCAGCCGGCCTCTTCGCAGATCTGGAGCTGCTCGTGCGGCCACATGCCGGCGAGGCGCTTGCCGTTGTACTCGAGCTGGCCGTGGAAGCCCAGGACCATCTCGGCCGACATGCCGATCTCCACCGGCAGGCCGGTCTTGTTGGCGACGTGGTCGCAGGCGTGGAGGACGGAGTAGAACTCGGCGTCCCCAGTCGACGCGACGGTGTCGAAGTCGATGCCGTCGGCGCCCATCTCCACCATGCAGTCGCTCATCTCGATGCAGTCTTCCAGGCAGGCCTTGCCGGCCTCTTCCTGCGTCTTGCGAGCCTCGTCGATCTTGCCGATCGGCATCAGGTCGCTCGGGTTCTCGAACGAGCCGTCCGGGCGATAGTACAGCCCGAGGTTGGGCATGAACCCATAGAGGAGCGGGAAGATCGTGGTCTCCATGAGCAGCTCGACGTGGAGCATCTCGAGCGCCTTGAGGAAGCGCTGCGGCTTCACCGAGTAGTCGTTGTGCGAGATCTCCATGGAGTCGAAGCCGAGCATCGACTCGAAGAGGCGCACGCCCACTTCGCGGTTGACCGGCGCGACCACACCGCTCGACATGCGCGAGGAGTTGAGCGCGTTGACGCAGCCGTCTTTGGTCATCACGACTTCGTTGCCGCGCTGCACGCCCCAGATGCGCGTGGGGGCGGCGAACATGTCGACCAGGTAGTCGACCTCGTTCTCGGTGAGGACCGGGATCTTCGCCTTCTTCGCCGCCTCTTCCGAACCCGTCACAAACTCCGTGCGCAGTTCATCCTTGGTGAGCTCGACATTCGAACTGTCACCCATTCTCGTCAGGATCTTCGCCATCTATACGGCCTCCGCTGTGTCGCTGGTCAGAAGTCCCAGGCCGTCCCGGGGATCGTGCACCTCTTGCGTCTGCGTCTTGTGTCTGCGTCTTCGTGGGGAGCGCCGGCGGC
>CAZJGT010000049.1:0-14066 GCA_964545565.1 uncultured Thermoleophilia bacterium | reverse complement strand
CCCCGCCGGCGGGCGCCACACGCATCGGGGCGGTGAGTGGCGATGGCCGGCCTGCTCCACTTCGCGAAGCACGACGAGGACGCCCCCGGCGCCGCAGTGGACGCCGCCCTGGCCCTCGAGCTCCGCCGCCTGGCCCACCTCTTTCTCATCTCCGCCATCACCCTGGCGCTGTTCCTCCTGCGAGCGCTCGCCGAGGCGCTGTCCGTGACCTTGCTCCCCCGGGGCGTCTCCGTGGCTTGGGGGATCTTGCTCCTCGCAGGCTGGGCCGCGACGCTCGTCTACGGCGTCTACGTGACGTTCACGGCCCGACGCTGGGGGTGGCTCGCGCTGTGTCTGCTTCCCTTGACCTGCGTTCCCGCCGCGGCCGCCTACGCGTGGATCCGCCGCCAGGAGGTCGAACGCGACGTCCTGGGCGGCGCGCCGACGTCCGCCTCGCGCCAGCGCCGCGGCGGCCGGAAGAAGCGCTGAGCGAGCAGCCGGCACCTCGCCGCCGCCACCCCTGGTGCACCGCGATCGTCCTCCTCGTCGTCATCGCGGCGCTGTTTCTCGTCGTGTCGCGCCTCGCCGGCCAGCGACACGCCCTCGAGCTCGTCGACCGGGCTTCGCCGGCATGGCTGGTGGCCGCCGTGGCGCCGCCGTCGCGATCGTGCTCGTCCGCCGGCTCACCTTCTTCTGGCTGCCCATCCCCGTCGGGCTCGGGACGTATCTGACGGTGCGCTGAACCGGCCCGGACCCCTCCGGGCGCGCACGACCCCTCCTCCCTCTGTGGTACTGTCTGGGACCGGCGGGAGGGCAACATACCCCGGGGGGGACGCCATCAAGAAGACACTCCGCCACATCATCGTCTTCGCCATCATCGTGGTGGCGCTGTACCTGCTGCTGCCGCGTCTGGTCGACACGCAGCAGACGCTCGAGTACCTCTCCGGCGCGCGCTATGCGCTGCTCGTCCTGGCCGTCCTCCTGGAGGTGGCCGCGCTGCTCGGCTACGCCAACCTCTTCCGCTACGTCCTCCGCGTGCTCGACATCCGCCTGCGCCTGCGCGAGGTCCTCGCGATCACGCTCAGCGGCCTCGCCGTCAGCCACGTCCTCTCGGCCGGCGGCGTCGGCGGCTGGGTGGTCACCTACAACGCCCTGAGGAAGCACCGTGTGGCGCACGGCATCATCTTCGTGGCCATTGCCGCGCAGCAGTTCTTCAACTACGTGGTGCTCTGGTTCTTCTTCGCACTGGCGCTCGTGTACCTGATCCTCACGCGCGGCGGCGACTCCGTCTTCGGCTACCTCGTCGGCGTCGTCCTGATCGTGCTCATCTTGTGGCTCACCCTCTACGGGGTCTACCTGTACAACCACCCTACGCGCCTGCGCGTGCGAGTCGCCCAGGTAGGTCGCCTCGTGAATCGGGTCCTGCGCCGCGAGGTCGTCCACGAGCGCCACATCGACGGCTGGATCGACAACCTGCTCATCGGCATGCGCCGCATGACCACTCACCGCGGCTCGTTCCGCATCACGCTGTTCCTCGCCTGCGTGTTCTGGTTCTTCGACATGCTCTGCCTGTGGTGCACCTTCGCGGCGTTCGGCTACACGATCGGGCTGGGCCATCTGCTCGTTGCCTACGTCATCGCCTACTCGATCGGCACGCTGGCGCCCACGCCGGGGGGGCTGGGCGCCGTCGAAGGCATCATGATCGCGCTCTTCGTCAGCTTCGGCGTGCCGTCCGCGATCGCCGTGGCCGTGGTGCTCATCTACCGGATCATCAACTTCTGGTTGCCGATCCCGCCCGGCTTCATCGCCTACGCGATCGTGCGGCCGGGCCGGCAGCGGATCACCGAGGGCGAGGTGGAGACGGCCGCGAGCGAGGCCCCCGGAGAGCTCAGCCGCCGGGGTCGCTGAGGCGGTAGAGGCGAAGGACCGGCCCGCGCTCGTCCGGACCGGGCCGGACCTCCTTGACGAGCTCCGTCTCGGCGTCGAGGCGCCGGTAGAAGTCGACGATCGTCGGATACACCTCGGGCGCAGCCAGCACGCGGTCGCGCACCTTGGAGCTCACGACGACGTACTCGACCCCCTGCTCCCTCAGGCGATCCAGGTCGCGGGTGCGCTCCGGCGTGCCCGGGAGAGGCACCTTGAGCCGTACCAGGCGATAGGCGACCGGATCGAGGCCGGCGTCACGGTAGGAGGGCAGCGCTCCCTCCGGCACGAGCGGCGGACCGTAGTTCTCGACGGCGATGACCGACCCGGCCGGCAGGTTGACCTCGATCCACTCCTTGGCGAGGGCGCGCGTGTCGTCGCCGCTCAGGCTCAGGTCGAAGGTGATGGAGCTCACGAGCGGCGGGACGAACGCGACCAGCAGCAGGGCCGCGACCAGCGACGCGACCACGCGCCGAGCGCGCGGCCACAGGCCGACGACCTCGAGAGCGAAGCGGACGGCTAGGACGATCAGCAACGGGACGATGGGCAGCAGATAGCGGTCCGCCAGCTCCTTCCAGGTCCCGATGTAGACGAAGTACACGATCACGTACGGGGCGATCAGCCAGTCGAGGCGTGTGCGCCGCCACAGCGACCAGCCGAGGCCGGCGGCGCCCAGGACGACGAGGACGACACCCATCGCGCCCGTGAGGTTGGGTGTGACGTTGTACCAGAAGCCGTTGCCGACGTGTTCGAAGCCGAGCCAGCCCCTGTCCATGATCCGGTTCTGGCGCACGAAGTCGGAGAGGAAGCGAGGCGCGTCGAGTACGATGAACGGCGACGCGACGACGAAGGCGCCCAGCATCGGCAGGTACGCCCGCGTGATCAGGAGCCTCGTCCACACCCAAGCCGTCCGGCCACCCTCGGCGACGCGCCGCGCGACCTCCGGCCGGAGAGCGAACACGGCGGCGACCGTGACGGGCAGCACCAGCATGCCGAGGTTGTACTTGGTGGAGGTGGCGAGCCCGGCGGCGACCGCGCCGAGGATGAGCCGGCGGTCGGCGCGGCGATCTTCGCGTCCGCCGGCGCTGGTTTCGAGGAGCCCCCGGCCGCGCGCCGCCGCATCGTCGCGCGCAGCCTCCTGCAGCAGGACGAACGCGAGCAGCGCCAGGGCGACGGCGCTGACGTCGGTGACGGCCATGTGCGAATAGGCCACGTGCAGGGGCGCGACGGCGAGAAACGCCGCGGCCAGGAGGCCGGCCGGGCGGCCGAAGGCGACCCGGCCGAGCCGGTAGACGAGGTACACGGAGGCCGTCCCCATGGCCACCGAGAGCAGCCGGCCGAGCAGGAAGTACGGCCCGGGGTCGACCACGAACGGGGTCTGCGCGAGGAAGTCGCCGTTGCCCAGCAGCCACCAGACGGGCGCAACCACCACATACAGCGCCGCGACGAGGTAGAAGAAGAACGATGGATAGAAGAAGAACTGCGGGTTCAGATGGCCGCGAGCGACCGCGAACGCCTTGGGAACGAGCGTACTCTCGTCGGCGTTGACGAAGCTGTAGGGCAGGCCGTAGGCGACACCCTTGAGGCGCAGTGCGAGCGCCAGCGCCAGCACGCCCAGGAGCAGGAGACCGGCGACGCCGTGGCGCCGCCACAGACCCTCCGCGACGCCCCTCACCGAGCCGCGGCGGACGGACTGGTCGAAGCGCCGCCACTGGCTTCGTCGCAAAAACAGCTCACGGCGCCGGTATGGCACGCGGGGCCGGCGGACTCCACCGCGAGCAGCACGGCGTCGTGGTCGCAGTCAAGCCTCGCCGCGACCACCCGCTGCACGTTGCCGCTGGTGCCGCCCTTGTGCCAGAGCTCGTGTCGGCTCCGGCTCCAGAAGTGCGCTTCGCCGGTGGTGAGCGTCGCCCGCAGCGCCGTCTCATCGGCGTACGCGACCATGAGGACCTCACCCCCGCCAGCGGCCTGGACCACGCAGGGCACGAGCCCGTCGGCGCCGTAGCGCACGAGTCCGAGGAAGGTGCCGTGATCCACGTATGGCCTGTGCCTCGCCGCTCGCCCTCGTCAGGCGAGGCGCTCCCTCATGATCGCGACGCCGGCGCTGGTGCCGATCCGGGCGGCGCCGGCGGTGACCATGCGCTCGAGGTCGGCGGCGGTTCGGATGCCGCCCGACGCCTTGACGGCGATGCTCTCGTCGAGACAGTCGCGAAGCAGTTCGACGTCTTCCACCGTCGCCCCCTTCGGGCCACAGCCCGTGGAGGTCTTGACGAAATCGACGCCGGCCTGCTCGCAGATACGGCAGGCGAGCCGCTTCAGCCTCTCGTCGAGATAACAGGTCTCGATGATGGCCTTGACGATCACCTGGCCGCGCCCGGTGGTGGCGCCGCGCTCCCGTGCGGCGCGGACGATGCCCGTGAGCTCGTCCCGCACCAACCCGAAATCGCCGGAGAGGAAGGCGGGCACGTTGATGACGACGTCCACCTCGTCGGCGCCGCGGGAGATCGCCTCGCCGGCGGCCAGAGCCTTGATCCTCGGTGTGTCGGCCCCGAAGGGGAAGGAGATCACGGTGCACGTCTTGACGTCGGTGCCGCGCAGCAGCTCGGCGGCCAGTGGGACGAAGTGCGGGAACAGACAGACGGCGGCGAAGTGATTCTCGGCCGCCTCCGCGCACAGCGCCTCGACGGCGGAAGTCGTCGAATCGGCGCGCAGCAGCGTGTGATCGATGGTCTTGGCGAGTTCTTCGGGGTACACGCCTCGACCTCCGGGCGGCGGGCGACGGACAGGGAAGGCAGGACGAGTATACCAGCCTGAGCGTCTACAGAAGGTGGTCGACGTAGCGGTCGTCGCGACGCCAGCGCTTGCGGACCTTGACGCGCAGATCGAGGAACACGTGCACCCCCAGGATCGCCTCGATCCCCTGCCGCGCGCCGCTGCCGATCGCCTTGACGACACGCCCGCCCTTGCCGACCACGATCGCCTTCTGCGACTCGGTCTCGACGATGAGGCTCGCCTCGATCTCGACCAGCGGCCGGTCGGCGCGCTCGGTGATGGAGCTCACTTCGGCGGCGATCGCGTGCGGCACCTCGTCACGGGTGAGGCGCAGCGCCTGTTCGCGGATGAGCTCGGCCACGAGCAGCTCGAGCGGCTGGTCGCTGTACTGCCCGTCGGGGAAGTAGACGGGGCCGGCCGGCATCGCCGCCGACAGCCGGGAGAGCACGTCGGCGAGTCCGTCGCCGCGCAGCGCCGAGACGGCGAGGACGTCGCCGGCGCCGGAGAGCGCACGCGCCTCGTCGAGGCGCGTGCCCAACCGGCGCCCGTCCACGAGGTCGATCTTGTTGAGCACGAACAGGGCTGGGAGGCCGGACGCGGCGACCGCCTGCGCGATGTAGCGGTCGCCACCGCCGAAGGCCTCGGTGGCGTTGAACAGCACGAGCGCCGCGTCGACCTCCCCCAAGGCGTCGTCGACCGTCGTCTGCATGCGCCGGGTGAGCGAGTCGAACGGCTTCTGGAAGCCGGGCAGATCCAGCAGCACGATCTGGCAGTCGTCGAGCGTGACCACGCCCGTGATGCGCCGGCGAGTGGTCTGCGGGTGATCGCTGACGATGCTGACCTTGCGCCCCACGAGAGCGTTGACCAACGTCGACTTCCCGACGTTGGGCCGGCCGAACACGGCCACGAACCCACTGCGGAAGTCGTCAGCCATCGGCGTCCGTGTCGGGCCGCGAAACGGGCGTCGCCGGCGACGCGGAGGCGTGCCCAGCGACGCCGGGCGCCTCCTCGGACAGCGGTCGCTCCGCCGTTCCCGGCACCCGGCTCACAGCGGGTACCAGATCCGGAACAGCACCGCCGTGATCGCGATGCCGAGGGCGGCGCCCACCGCCACTTCGGCGAAGGAGTGGATCTTGCCCTGCACACGGCTCTGGGCGACGAGCACGGCGAGGAAGAGCGTGATCGCCGAGATGGGCAGCGCGAAGGTCGTCCCGCCCGCGACGAACGTGACGGCGACCCACGCCCCGAAGGCGAGCGCCGCATGCACCGAGGGCAGCCCGCCGTGGAACGCGGTGCCCCGATGGGTGAGCGCCTTCAGGGCGATCGCGGCCAGGATGACGATGAAGAGCGCGATCACGGTGACGTCGATCGGCGAGCCGCGCAGCTTGCTGAGGATGGTGTACGGCACGCTGGTGATCTTGTCGTAGAAGACGAGATAGGCGACGGCGACGGCGTTGACGGCGGCGATGAGCACAGCGCCGGCGGCCACATCCTTGGCGATCTTGGCCCGGGGGTCGTCCTCGTCGGTGACCAGGTCGACGACATGCTCGAGCGCGGTGTTGAACATCTCGGTGATGAGCACGAACGAGATGGCCACCAGAAGGGCGATCACCTCGAGCCGCGTGAGGGCGAAGAACAGGCCGGCGATGAGCACGAGACCCGCGATGCCGAAGTGGATCCACATGTTGCGCTCGTAGCGGAGCGCATGGACGACGCCGTCGAAGGCGTAGTTGAAGCTCGAGAGCAGGCTACCGCGACGCGACAACGAGGCCCTCCCAGTCGACGAGTTCGAGCAGTTCGGCCTGACGGAGCGCCATCTGGCCGGCGTCGGTCTCGTGGTCGTAGCCGAGCAGATGCAGCGTGCCGTGCGTGAGCAGGACGGCGACCTCGAGAGCCGGCGGCAGCGCGTCGGCGGCGGCCTGCCGCAGTGCCTGACGCAGGCAGATCACGAGGTCGCCGAGCATGAGCGGCGGCTCGGACGCACCCGCCGGCGGATCGGCTGCCTCCGCCGGCTCCGCGCCTCTCCGCCCACGCCGGGGATCGCGGTCCTCAAGCGGGAAGGACAGCACGTCCGTGATCTCGTCTCTGTGGCGGTGGTCGCGGTTCAGGGCGCGCATCCGTGCCTCGCCGACGAAGTCCACGCCGACCTCGGCGCCACGCACCCCCTCGGCCTCGAGCACGCCGGCCACGAGGCGGGCGACGAGCTCCTCGTCGACGGCGGTGCGCGTCGCGTTGACGACTTCGACGAAGTTCACGACGGCGCCTCGTCGCGCTGCGGGCCGGGCGCTGAGCGCCTCGCCCGCGCCGCGTCGACCTCGTCGTCGTGCGCCTTGTAGGCATTGACGATGCGCTGTACGAGCTTGTGGCGCACCACGTCGTGCCCGTCGAACTCGACGACCTCGATGTCGTCGATGTGGTCGAGGACGTCGGGCACCGCCACCAGCCCCGAGGTCCGGCTGTGCGGCAGGTCGATCTGCGTGACGTCTCCCGTGACCACCATCTTGCTGCCGAAACCGAGCCGCGTGAGGAACATCTTCATCTGCTCCGGCGAGGTGTTCTGCGCCTCGTCCAGGATGATGAACGAATCGTTGAGCGTGCGCCCGCGCATGAAGGCGAGCGGCGCCACCTCGATCTCGCCCTTCTCGATGAGGGCCGCGAGACGATCGCCGTCGATCATGTCGTAGAGCGCATCGAAGAGGGGACGGAAGTACGGGTCCACCTTCTCGCTGATCGTACCCGGCAGGAATCCGAGGCTCTCCCCCGCCTCCACCGCCGGCCGCGTGAGGATGATGCGCCCGACCTGCTTGCCGAAGAACGCGCTCACGGCCATCGCCGTGGCCAGGTACGTCTTGCCGGTCCCGGCCGGGCCGATGCCGAACGTGATGGTGTTGGTGCGGATGGCGTCCACGTACAGCTTCTGATTGACGGTCCGCGGGCCGATCTGCCGGCCACGGTGCGTCCAGACGACGTCGCCGTACACCTCCGACGGCTTGCCCGAGGAGTTGACGGCGATGTCCATGAGCGACTCGACGATGCCGGGGCTGAGCGGCCGTCCGCTGCGGATCACCGTGAGCAGCTCCTCGACGGCGGCGCGCGCCTTCTCGACACTCTCGCCGTCCCCCTCGAGGATGAGCATGTTGCCGCGCAACGTCAGCGTGCAGTCGAGTCGCTGCTCGAGGATCTTGAGGTGGGCGTCGTGCTCACCCGCGAGGTCGAGGGCGACGCTGTTGCCGTCGAGATCGATCACCATGCGCGACGCCGGGTCCACTCTCAGCCCCCCAGCCGACCGCGGACGAGGTCGCTGAGCTTCTTGCCGTCGGCGCGACCCGCGACCTTGGGCTTGAGCCAGCCCATCACCTTGCCCATGTCCCTGGGCGTGACCGCCTCCGTCGCGGCGATGCCCTCATCGACCAGCGCCTCGAGCTCGGCGTCGGTGAGCTCCTCGGGCATGTAGCCCTTCAGGAGGCCCTCCTCGAAGCGCTCCTGGTCGGCGAGGTCGGTGCGCCCCGCCCGGTCGTAGAGGTCGATGGCCTCGGTGCGCCGCTTGCGCTCGCGCTTGAGTACGGTGAGCTCGTCGGCCTCCGTGGGCTGCCGGCGGCTGTCGATGCGCTCCTTCTTGAGCGCGGCGACGAACGAGTTGAGCGCCTCGCGGAGGCGTTTGTCACCCGCCTTGAGCGCCGCGGTGGCGTCGTCCTTGATGCGTTGTTCGATGGTGCCGAGCTCTCTCATGCCATTCCTCCAAGGCGGGCCCCGCCACTGATGTGCCGATGCAGGATGCAGTCCATCATCGCCTCACGTCCTCACGCTGCCGATCACGCCGCCGCCCACCACCTCATCGGCGACGGCGCCCACAAGCTCCCCGCGGCGTGCCGCGCCCCGCAGCGCGTAGCGGATGTACTCCGAACTGTACCCTCTCCAGAGGCCGTCGCGCCGCTCTTCGACGAGCACCTCGGCGCGGCGGCCGATCGCGGCGCGGCGCGCGGCCAGCGCGGCCGTCTCCCCGGCCGCCAGCGCGCGCCCCATGCGCTCCTTTACCAAGGCGGCCGGCAGGGGCGGCAGCTCCGCCGCCGCCGTCCCCGGCCGCGCCGAGTAGGCGAAGACGTGCGCCCGGCCGAACAGCCCGCCTTCGAGCGCATCGAGCGTGCGCGCAAACGCGGCTTCATCCTCGGTCGGGTAGCCGACGATCACGTCCGTGCTCAGCATAGCTCCGTCGTGCTCGCGCTGCAGCGGCTCCACCGCGCGCAAGTACCCGGCGAAGGTGTACGGCCGGCGCATCGCGCGCAGCACCCCGTCGTCCGCGGATTGAAGAGGCACGTGGAGGTGACGCGCGACACGCGGGTGACCCAGCAGCTCCAGGAGCCGCGCGTCGACGTGACGCGGCTCCAGCGACGAGAGGCGCACACGCCGCAGCCCATCGAGGTCGGCGATCGCCGCCACGAGGTCGGGTAGACACGCATCGCCGTCCCGCCAGGCGCCCAGGTCGATGCCGCTGAGCACGACTTCGCCGCAGCCGCGCTCGAGGCCGGCGCGAGCGGCGGTGAGGGCGCCGGCCAGCGGGAGGCTCTCCGGGCGCCCCCGCACGAGACGCACCACGCAGTAGGCACACGCTCCGGCGCACCCGTCCTGCACCTTGAGCACCAGCCGGGTGCGGGCGCCGGGAGTGGCCCGCGCCGCGACGCCGTCCGTGGAGCCAGGCGCGGCCCGCCGCGATGCGCCGGGCGATCCCCGATCGAAGCCGTCCCGGCCGCGGGGTGCTCGTCCATCGCTCGCGGCACCACCGGCGGTGCCGCTTGAAGCACCGGCAGCGATACCGCCGGTGGTGTCTCCGGTGGTGTCTCCAGTGGTGTCTCCAGTGGTGTCGCACCCCGGAGGGCGACCGCCTCCTCCGCCGGAGCCGACGGCACAGCCGTTCCGGCCGCCGCGTCCGCCGCAGCCTCCGGCGCCGGGGCGCCCATCCGCCAGTTCGGCGGCCGCCACGGCGAGCCAGTCGGGATGTGCCTCGACCGTCACTCCCACACCCTCGAACTGCTCGGGGTGCAGCCTGGCGGCGCACCCGGTGACGACGACCCGCCGGCCCCCCGCGGCCGCGCGGCGCACGAAGCGACGGGACTTGCGCTCGGCCTCGGCGGTGACGCAGCACGTGTGCACGACGACGAGGCCCGCCGACTCACGCGCCGTCACCGGTTCGAGGCCGGCGGCGGCCAGCTCCGCCAGCGCCCTCTCCCCATCGGCCTGGCTGACCTTGCAGCCGACGAACCCGGAGGCAACGCGCATCACGCCCTCCTCGCGAGGTGCAGCGTGACCCACGTGCCGTCGTCCCGACGCGCGATCTCGAAAAAGCCGGGGAACGCCGAGATCGCTTCCTCCGCTTGTTCCACGAGCAGTCCCGACAGCAGCAGCTGACGCGCCGGCGCGGCGAGCGGCCGGCCCTCGGCGGACCGCCAGCGCTCCGCCAGGCGCAGGATGGGGCGGAGCGCGATGTTGGCCACGACCACGTCCGCCGCCGGCAACGCATACGAGGCGTCGGTCACGTCACCGACGAGGAAGGTGGGCGCGAGGCCGTTCATGGCCGCGTTGCCCGCCGCGGCGTGGACCGCCACGGGGTCGATGTCGATGCCGCAGACCGGGGCGAACCCGAGTCGCAGGGCGGCGAAGGAGACGACGCCCGAACCGGAGCCGAGATCGAGCAGTGAGCCGATCTCGAGCGTCTGGAGGAGCTCAAGGCACTGGCGCGTGCTCGCATGCCCGCCGGTGCCGAACGCCAGACCCGCCTCCACGACGACGTCGAGGAGGTCGTGGCGGGGCGGGTACCAGGGCGGGCGCACGTAGAGCCGCCCGATCGCACGCGGCCTGTGGAAGCGTCTCCACGCATCTTCCCAGCCGGGCCGTTCCCGCGAGACCTCGAGGCGGCCGAGCGCTCCGATCCGCTTGAGCCCGTCGGCTACCGCGGTCCGTGTCTCGGCGCCCTCCTCGAGCCAGAACACGAGCGTCCGCCCTCCGTGCTCCTCCTGCCAGCCGGACGGCTGCAGCGCAAGGATCTCTTCGACTGCCCGGGGATCGGCGTACTCGAGGGTCTGCTCGTCCGGACCCCGCGCGTAGGCGACCGCACCGGACCAGTCGTCGTCGACCCCGGCCGCCGGCGTGGACTGCCGCGCCTCCGCCGGCGACCGCAGCCGCAGTGCGTAGCGCGTGTACGCCGGCCGCCTCACTGACGGAAGACGGCGCGGACCTTGTCGAGGAAGCTCGGGTCTGACTCGTAGGTGGCCTCGCCGCTGAGCGCGGCGAACTGCTCCAGCAGCTCGCGCTGCTCGTCGGTGAGCTGCCGCGGCATGAGCACGCTGACCACGACCTTGAGGTCGCCCCTCCCATACCCCTGCAGCGCCGGTACGCCGCGGCTCCGGTACGACTTGACCTCGCCGGGCTGCGTGCCGGGCTTGAGCTGCACCTCGATGTCGCCGTCGAGCGCGGGGACGTAGGCTGTGGTACCGAGCGCCGCCTCGACCATGGTCACGTCGAGCCGGTAGATGAGGTCGTCGCCGTCGCGCACGAACTGCTCGTGCGGCTCGACGGTGATCGAGACGTAGAGATCGCCGGGGCGCCCTCCGTGAGAACCGGCGCCGCCCTCGCCGGCGAGGCGCAGTCGCTGCCCGTCGGCGATGCCGGCCGGCACGTCGACGGAGACCGTGCGCGTCTTGCGCAGCCGGCCCGCGCCGAGGCACGTCTCGCACGGCTCCTTGACGATCGTGCCCTGCCCGCGACACACGCTGCAGGTACTGGTGCGGATGAACTGCCCGAACCCGCCGAGACTCGAGACCTCGCGCATGCGCCCGCTGCCGCGGCACTGCGGGCACTGTTCGCGACCGGTGCCGGCCTTGGCGCCGCTGCCGCCGCAGGCCTCGCAGGTCGTGTCCGCGGTGACCTCGACGTCCTTCGTCCCGCCGAACACCGCCTCGGCGAAGGTGAGCTCGAGGCGCACCTCCACGTCGTCGCCGCGGGGCACGGGCGCGCTGCCGGTCGCCGCGCCCCACATGCCGCCGGTGTCGCGCAGCGCCGAGTCGAACATGCCGCCGCCGAAGAAGATGTTGAAGAGGTCGCCGAAGCCGACGTGCTCGAAGTCGGTCATCTGGCGGCCGCGCAGACCGTCGAACCCGTAGTGGTCGTAGGCGGCGCGCGAATCGGCGTCGCTCAGGACCTCGTAGGCTTCGGCTGCCTCCTTGAACTGGGCCTCGCAATCCGGATCCTCCTTGTTCACGTCCGGATGACACTCGCGCGCCAGCTTGCGAAAGGCCTTCTTGATCTCGCCGGCGCCGGCATCGCGCCGCACGCCGAGGACGTCGTAGTAGTCACGCTTCACAGGGAGCCCCAGTCGGGAGTGGTCACCAGATGTCTTCGAGATACGTGCTCAGGCCGTCGGCGGTGGCCCGCACCGTCGCGATCACGCGCTGGTAGTCCATGCGCGTCGGCCCCAGCACGCTCACCGTGCCGAGGTTGCGGTTGGCCACCCCATAGTTGGCGGCCACCAGGGAGCACTCCTGGAGTGACGGCGCGGTCATCTCGTGGCCGATGCGCAGGTACACGCCATCCTCGCGCAGCGCCCCGGCGAGAAGCTCGAGCAGGTTGTAGCGCTCCTCGAGCATCTGCAGCACCTCGTTGAGATGGCCGGCTCCCGCACGCGTGAGGTTCTCCAGCAGTCGCGAGGTCCCGCCCAAGTGAAGCCCTTCGGCGTCACCCGGTCCCGGCGTCTCGAAGGCGGGCCGGAGCGCGTCGAGAAAGGCGCGCTCCTTGGGGCGCAGGTCCGGACTCTCGAACACGGCGCTCACCCGACGTGTGCCGAGCTGGGAGCCGACGAGCCGTTCGTTGAGATAGACGCGAGCGAACTCGGCCAAGCCCTCGTCGACGGCGTCGGGGAAGTCGAACACCCGCTTGGTGACCTGGCCGGACGTGGTGATGAGGACCACCATGACGAGGCGCGCCTGCAGCGGCAGGATCTCGATGTGGCGCAGCGTCGAGGTGGTGAACGACGGCGAGGACACCACGGCCATGAGCTCGGTGACGCGAGACAGCGCTTCGGCGGTCTCGCGCAGGGCGTCGTCGATCTCGCTGCGCGCACGGTCGTGCTCGAGCAGGACGGCCGGAGGGGCCTCGCGCCGCTCGGTGACGACGGCGTCCACGTAGTGGCGATAGCCGGCGTCGGTGGGCACCCGGCCCGCCGACGTGTGCGGGTGGGCGAGCATGCCGATGTCTTCGAGGTCGGCGAGGTCGTTGCGGATGGTCGACGCCGCGACCCCGAAGCCGAAGTGCTGGCTGAGGTGCTTGGAGCCGACCGGCGCGCCGGACGCGATGTACTCCTCGATGACGGTCCTGAGGACCTGCTCCTGCCGTGCCGTGAGCGGCAACCTACCTCCTTAAACGCGGAGAGCGAAACAGGCGCACGCACACCTCGTTGGCCACGTGCCTCCCCTTTCGCGTCACGCGGATTGTACCACTGTGCAGGGAAACCAATCCAGCGCGGACGAGAGGTGCCGCCGCCTCCACGTCGACCCCGGCGGCCACCCCGGCGAGCGGCACGCGCTCGCCGCACCGGGCCGCCAACAGGAGGCGCTCCTCGGCGCGGGTGACGGCGTCGAGTCGCTCGCCCGTCCGTGGCGGGCGGACGCCCGCGGCAAGAGCCGTAGCCCACGCGGCGGGATCGGCGGTGTTCGTCCATCGCCACGCTCCGACGCTGCTCACGGCCCCCGGCCCCAGGCCGAGGTACGGGAGGGCGCGCCAGTACGCCACGTTGTGGCGCGCCCTGCGCCCCGCGAGCGCGAAGTTGCTCACCTCATACCAGTGGTAGCCGGCGCGCTCAAGCGCGCCGATGATCCGCCGGTAGCCCGCGGCCCGTCCATCGTCGTTCGGGTCGGACGGCACGAAACGCGCCGCGAGCGCCGTGCCCCGACGCACGTCGAGCTCATACCAGGAGATGTGATCCGGCCGCAGTCCGAGGACCCTGGCGATGTCGGCGGCGAGCAGGTCCGGCGACTGCCCGGGGATGCCGTGGATCAGGTCGACGCCCAGGTTGGCGACCCCGGCGCAGCGAAGCCGGTCGAAGGCGCCGGCGGGGTCCGACGCAGTCACGCGTCCGAGCGCGGCGCGCAGCTCGGAGCTGAAGCTCTGCACGCCGAGCGAGACGCGGATGCCGCGCGCCGCGCCGGCTCCGCCGGCGACCGGCGCGGCCGCGGCCCACCCGGCGTAGGCGTCGTCGACGTCCTCCGGGTTGGTCTCGACGGTGACCTCCGCGTGCGGCGTCAGGTGAGGCCGGAAGGGCTCGAGCAGCCGCTCGAGCCGGTCCGGCCCCAGGAGGCTCGGTGTGCCGCCGCCGAGGTAGAGCGTGCGGAGGCGGCGCACCGAGC
>CAZJGT010000048.1:0-14166 GCA_964545565.1 uncultured Thermoleophilia bacterium | reverse complement strand
TCATCGAGATCCGCGCCGGCACCGGCGGCAACGAGGCCTGCATCTTCGCCGGCGAGCTCGCGCGCATGTACACGCGCTACGCGCAGGCCAAGGGCTTCGCCGTCGAGATCCTCTCGGCCAACGAGAACGACGACGGCGGCTACAAGGAGGTCACCCTCGAGGTCAAGGGGCAGGGGGCGTTCTCCACGCTCAAGTACGAGGGCGGCGTGCATCGCGTGCAGCGCGTGCCGGTCACCGAGGCCGCCGGCCGCATCCACACCTCCACGGCCACCGTGGCGGTGCTGCCCGAGGCCCAGGACATCGAGGTCGACGTGCACGCGAACGACCTGCGCGTCGACATCTTCCGCGCTCGCGGCCCGGGCGGCCAGAGCGTCAACACCACCGACTCCGCCGTGCGCATCACCCACGTGCCCACTGGCGTCTCGGTGAGCTGCCAGGACGAGAAGAGCCAGCTGCAGAACAAGGAGAAGGCGATGCGGATCCTGCGCGCCCGGCTCTTCGATCTGGAGCAGGCCCGGCAGGACAAGGAGCGGGGGGCGGCACGCCGGAGCATGGTGGGCAGCGGCGACCGCTCACAGAAGATCCGCACCTACAACTTCCCGCAGAACCGCGTGACCGACCACCGCATCGGGCTCACCAGCCACCGCATCGACGGGGTGATGGAGGGTGAGCTCGACGAGTTCACCGACGCGCTCGCCTCGGAGGACCGCCGGCAGCAGCTGGCGACCGCCGGCGGGGAGTGACGCGGCCACAGCGGACGCGTGACGGTTCCATCGCTTCAGGATATGATTCAGACCAGTCTCAGACCAGTCTGAGAGGTGACATCGTGACCACCGTCGGCGCCTACGAGGCCAAGACCCACCTGCCCGAACTGCTCAAGCGTGTGGAGAACGGCGAGCACATCACCATCGCGCGACACGGCACGCCCATCGCCGTCCTCGTTCCTGCGGGCGACTACCGGCGCAAGGACCCTGCCGCGGCGGTGGCGGCGCTCAAGGAGTTCGCACGCGGGCGCCGCCGCGGCGACTTCGACATCCGGGCGGCCATCGAAGAGGGCCGCAGGTACTGACGTGTTCGTGCTCGACTGCTCGGTGACCATGGCGTGGATCTTCGACGACGCAGAAGACCCGCTCGCCGCCGCGGTGCGCGACCGGCTCGCCGGAGACGTCGCTCTGGCTCCCTCGATCTGGCCCTTGGAGGTCGGGAACGCCCTGCTGGCCGCGGAGCGTCGCGAGCGAGTGAGCAGGGCAGAGGCTCTGCGATTCCTCGAGGTCCTGGGCCAGTTGCCGATCGAGGTGGACGCCACGGAGGTGATGGTTGCTCCGGAGCGTACCCTGCAGATCGCCCGTGAGACCGGCGTCTCCGCCTACGACGCGAGCTATCTGGAACTGGCGGCGCGGTTCGGCGTCCCATTGGCGACGCTGGACCGCCGCTTGGCAGCGGCAGCAGTGCAGGTCGGTGTGGCGCTCTGTGAGTGAGGTAGGAATGCCGTGACCGTAGCGGATGCCGTGACCGAGGCCGTCCGTCGGCTGCGCGAGGCGGGGGGGTCGCGCTCGCCGCGGCTGGACGCCGAGCTGCTGCTCGCCAGGGCTCTCGGCGCCACGCGCGCCGAACTGTTCCGCGAGCCCGGGCGTGAGCTCTCGGCGGACGAGGCGGCGGAGTTCGGCGTTCTCGTGGACCGCCGCCTCGCGCGCGAGCCGGTCGCGTACATCCTCGGGCACCGCGCGTTCCGTACCATCGACGTCGAGGTCACGCCGGACGTGCTCATCCCGCGGCCGGAGACGGAGACCCTCGTGGACGTCGCGCTGGAGGAGCTCAAGGCGCTGCCCCTCGCCGGCCCCGACCCCGAGGATGAGCCGCTGGCCATCGACGTCGGCACCGGGTCCGGCTGCATCGCGCTGGCGCTGGCCGCCGAGGACCCGTTCGTACGCGTGGTCGCCACCGACGTGGACCCCCTTGCGCTGGCGGTGGCGCGCGGCAACGCCGCGCGCCTCGGGCTGGCGCCACGCGTGGAGTTCGTGCTCAGCGACCTCTTCCACGACGTGGGCGAGCGGCCCTTCGACCTCGTGGTCAGCAACCCGCCGTACATCCCCGCCGACGAGTACGTGGCGCTCGAGCCGAACGTGCGCGACCACGAGCCGCGGCTCGCGTTGTACGGCGGCGTGGACGGCCTGGACGTCTACCGCCGTCTCGTGCCCGGCGCCGCGCTGCTGCTGCGGCCGGGCGGGATGCTGGCCGTCGAGGTGGGGGCCGGCCAGGCGACCGCCGTCGCCGGCATCATGACGGCCGCCGGTGCGTTCGGGACGCCGGCGACCCGCGACGACCTGGCCGGTGTCCCGCGCGTGGTCTTCGCGTACCGGCGCGGCGGGGGCACGGTATGACGCCGCATCCACTCGACGACGGCCTCACGCGCCGGCCGGGAGATCCCGGCTGATGGCCGCCTCCCAGAAGGCGCGTGCCGTCGTGCTGAGCTCGCGCCCACTGGGTGAGGCCGACCGCATCGTGCGCCTGTTCACGCGCGAGCTCGGCCGCGTGGACGCCGTGGTCAAAGGAGTGCGCAAGACCACGTCGCGCTGGGGCGGCCGGCTGGAGCCGTTCAACGTCTGCGACCTGCTGCTGCACCCCGGCAGGTCGCTGTACACCGTCACGCAGGCGCAGCTTGTGGATGTCTTCGTCCGCCTGCGTCTGTACCGCGAGGGGCTCACGGCGGCGGCGATCGTCTGCGAGGCCGCCGCCGGTGTCACGCCCGAGCACGAGCCCGAGGAGCGCGTGTTCGCGCTGCTGCGCAACACGCTGCGCGAGCTCGACCGGGGGATCTCGGGGCGCGCCGTGGAGTCTCCGCTCGTGCTCGGCGCGCTGCTCAAACTGCTGTTCGAGGCCGGCTACCAGCCGGTGCTGGACGCCTGTGCGGCCTGCGGGTCGGGCGGCCGCACCCTCGGCTTCTCCGCCGCCCGCGGCGGGCTCATGTGCGCCGACTGCGTCGGCGAGGGTGTGCCGGTCACCCCTGAGGCCGTGGAGGCGATGTTCGACGGCCTCCGTCTGCCGCTGGCGGAGCTGCGCGAGCAGCCCGCGTCCGCCGCCGCCGCCGAGGCCCTCCGCGACGTGCACCAGCTCTACGCCTACCACACCGGCTCGCGCCTGCGGGCGATGCGCATCGCCGGCGCCGGCTGAGCGACCGACCGACCGCAAGGCGCCGGGGCGGAAGGGTGATGAAGGTGTGGTGGGGATGGAGCGAGGCGACGCGCGCCGCCAGCGCCGGTCGAAGGAGTGGGGGAGCAGAACGACGAGGTCGGGGCGGCCCCTGTCGGGCGGGCGCTCGCGTCGCCGTCACGCCCGCTCTCGCGGGCGCTCGCGTCGCCGTCGCGCCGCGCTGACCGGACCCTGAGAACACGGCCGGTCCGGCTACAGGAGAGTGTACCCCGCGCGGGCTACAACGTCCCGTCCGTCCCCCGCATCCGGCGATTGGTCCGTTCCGGTCCTCCCTGCTAGAATCGCGCTTCCGACTGAGAGGACATGTGACCGACCACGCCCCGACCGCAGACGCCCCGACCCCCACGTTCCAGCAGATCATCGGCCGCCTGCAAGCCTTCTGGGAGGGCCAGGGGTGCGTCGTGGTGCAGCCGTATCACACCGAGGTCGGCGCCGGAACGTTCAATCCCGCCACCTTCCTGCGCTGCCTCGACGCCCGTCCGTGGCGCGCCGCCTACGTCGAGCCGTCCATGCGGCCCACCGACGGTCGCTACGGCGAGAACCCTTACCGGCTCGGCCACTACTACCAGTACCAGGTCGTGATCAAGCCGTCTCCGCCGGACATCCAGGACGTCTATCTGCGTTCGCTCGAGGCTCTCGGCATCGACCTCGCAAGGCACGACGTGCGCTTCGTCGAGGACAACTGGGAGGGCCCCACGCTCGGCGCCTGGGGCCAGGGCTGGGAGGTCTGGGTCGACGGTATGGAAGCCACCCAGTTCACCTACTTCCAGCAGCTGGGCGGCTTCGACCTCGACCCGATCACGGTCGAGCTCACGTACGGCCTCGAGCGGCTCGCCATGTATCTGCAGGGCGTGGACAGCGTGTACGATCTGGTGTGGTCGCGCCGGCACGAAGGCGGCGAGGCGCACACCGTCACCTACGGCGACGTGTTCCGCGAGAACGAGCGCGAGTTCAGCCGCTACAGCTTCGAGGTCGCCGACACCGAGATGCTCTACCGCCACTTCCGTGAGTTCGAGGCCGAGGCCCAGCGCTGCATCGAGGCGCGGCTCCCGATCCCGGCGTACGACCACGTGCTGAAGTGCAGCCACGCCTTCAACATGCTCGACGCACGAGGTGTGATCAGCGTCACCGACCGCACCGCGCACATCGCCCGCGTGCGCGACCTCGCGCGCAAGGTCGCCGGCCTCTATCTGGAGGTGGTCGGCGACGGGCGCGGGGCTGATGAGGGCGGCGCAGCCGCTCCGGCGGAGGCCGGGGTATGAGCACCCTCCTCATCGAGATCGGCTGCGAAGAGCTGCCGTACAAGGTGTGCGAGTCGGTCATCCGGCAGCTCGAGGGCACGCCGGAGCGGCCCGGGCACGCGCTCTCGCTGCTCGGCGAGGAGCGTCTGCTCGAAGAGGGCGCGGCGGCCAGGGTCCTGGTGTCGCCGCGCCGCATCGCCGTCCTCGTCGACGGTGTGCCGACGGAGCAACTGGCCGAGGTCCAGGAGTACCGTGGCCCCAAGGCGCAGATCGCGTTCACCGAAGACGGCACGCTCACCAAGGCGGGCGCCGGGTTCGCGCGCTCCAAGGGAGCGGCGGCTGACGATGTGCGTCGCCGGGTCTTCGACGGCACCGAGTTCGCCGTGGTCAGCGTCGAGGCCGAGCGTCGTGCCGCTCGCGACGTCGTCCCCGGAGTGGTCGCGCGCCTCATCACCGGCCTGCAGATCCCGCGCGGCATGCGCTGGGGCGCCAGGCCGGCGGGCGCGAACGAGTTCCTGCGCTTCTCGCGCCCCATCCGCTGGCTGGTCGCCAAGCTCGACGACGAGACGCTGAGCGGGGAGTTCTACGGTCTCCCGCTCGGCGATCTGTCGCAGGGTCATCGCGTGCTCGGCGCTCCCGTGACGATCGCCGCCGCCGCGGACTACGAGCGTCTGCTCGAGGCGCAGAAGGTCATCGCCTCGCAGACCGAGCGCCGCCGGCTGATCGGCGAAGGCCTGGACGCGGTCGCCGCCGACCTCGACGGCGAGTGGTCCGACCCGGGCGACGTGCTGGCCGAGGCAGTCTTTCTCGCCGAGTGGCCGAGTGTGGGGCGCGGCGCCTTCGCCGAGCGGCATCTGCGCCTCCCCGACGCGGTGCTGGTGACCGCCATGCAGAGCCACCAGCGCTATTTTCCCGTGCGCGACGCCGGCGGCGGCCTGCTACCGGCGTTCCTCTACGTCTCCAACGGCGACCCTGCGGCGGCGCCGCTCGTGACGCGCGGCAACGAGCGCGTGCTCGACGGGCGCCTCGACGATGCCGAGTTCGCCTACGATCGCGACCTCGCCGAGGGCCTGCCGGCCATGGCCGGCAGGCTCGGCGCGGTGGTCTTCCACGAGAAGCTCGGCACGCTCGCCGACAAGGCGGACCGCCTCGGCGGCCTGGTCGCGGGTCTGGCGGCCGGCCCGGCCGCGGCGGGCGCCTCCACCGGCGACAACGGCTCCTCCGGGGCGCTGGACGAGACGCTTCGCTCCGCCGCGCGGCTCGCCAAGGCCGACCTCGTCAGTCAGGTGGTGATCGAGTTCCCCGCGCTGCAGGGTGTCATGGGCGGGCTCTACGCCGAGGCCGGCGGCCTCGGCGCGGTGGCCCGCGCCGTCGGCGAGCACTACCGCCCGCTGTCGGCGACGGCGCCGTTGCCGGAGACCGTGGCCGGCGCCCTTCTGGCCGTCGCCGACAAGGCCGACAACATCGTCGGCGCCTGGGTCGCGGGCGAGAAGCCGTCCGGCTCGCGTGACCCCTACGGGCTGCGGCGCGCGGCCATGGGCATCGTACGCATCTCCCTGGGGCACGGTCTGCGCTTCCCGCTCGCCGGCCTGCTGGCCTCGGCCGTCGACCAGTTCGAGCTACAGGGCATCGACGGTCTGGACGACTCCCGGCGCGCCGCGATCGTCGCCGAGACGGCGGCGTTCGTACGCGAGCGCCTGCAGGTGCTGCTGCTCGACGAGGGCCTGCCCTTCCCCAGTGTCGAGGCCGCGATGGCGGCGCCGGCCGGGGACCTGCCGGCGCTGGCGGCGCGGGCGCGCGCCTTCGCGGCGATGACCGGCCGCCCCGTCTTCGAGGACGCGGTGACCGCCTACAACCGCTGCTCGGCGCTGGCGGCCAAGGACCCGGAGGCCGCGTCACGCGCCGTCGACCCGGCTCTCTTCGCCGACGACGCCGAGCGCGAGCTGGCGGTGGCGCTCGAGGCTGCTCGCGGGCCGCTGCTCGGCGCGCTCGGCGACCTCGAGCTGGAAGAAGCCGTCGCGGCCGCGGCTCGCCTGCGGCCCGCCGTCGACCGCTATTTCGACGCCGTCCTCGTCATGGATCCCGACGAGGCCGTGCGTGCCAATCGGCTGGCGCAGCTAGCCGCCGTCACCGGCCTCATCGGCCGGATCGGGGAGTTCAGCCGCCTGCCGCTTGCGCAGGCTTGACCACAAGGACGGACCTCACGCGACCGTCGCGAGACGACGGACCGGAATGCCAGGGAGGCAGCAACGATGAGCGACAAGCACGTCTACCGTTTCAGCGAGGGCAACAAGGCCATGCGCGAGTTGCTCGGCGGCAAAGGCGCCAACCTCGCCGAGATGACCAGCATCGGCCTGCCGGTGCCGCCCGGCTTCACGATCACGACCGAGGTCTGCAACTACTACTCCGCCCATGGCGGCTACCCCGACGGCGTCGAGGCCCAGCTCGAGGAAGCTCTCAAGGCTCTCGAGAACGATACGGGCAAGACCTTCGGCGACGACTCCGACCCGCTGCTGCTCAGCGTCCGCTCCGGCGCGCGCGCCTCGATGCCGGGCATGATGGACACGATCCTCAATCTGGGCCTCAACGATCAGACGGTGCAAGGCGTGATCGCCTCCACCGGCAACCGGCGCTTCGCCTACGACTGCTACCGCCGGTTCGTGAGCATGTACGGCGATGTGGTGCTCGGCTGCAAACCTGAGAGCGACGACGAGGGCGACGTCTTCGAGGAGCGCCTCGAGGCGATGAAGAAGGCCAAGGGCGTGGAGTTCGACACCGACCTGACCGCCGACGACCTCAAGGAGCTCGTCACCGAGTTCAAGGCCGCCGTCAAGGAGCGCACCGGTCACGACTTCCCGGACGACCCGCGCGCCCAGCTCTGGGGAGCCATCAGCGCCGTTTTCGGCAGCTGGGGCAACGACCGCGCCGTCGCCTACCGGCGCATGTACCACATCCCCGACGACTGGGGGACGGCAGTCAACGTCCAGACCATGGTCTACGGCAACACCGGCGACGAGAGCGGTACCGGTGTGGCCTTCACGCGCAACCCCGCCAGCGGCGAGAACGAGTTCTACGGCGAGTTCCTCGTCAACGCCCAGGGTGAGGACGTCGTCGCCGGCGTGCGCACCCCGCGCCAGGTCATCGAGCTCAAGGACGTGTGGCCGGACGTGTACGACGAGCTCATGGCGGTGCGCCAGACCCTCGAGTCGGAGCTGCGCGACATGCAGGACTTCGAGTTCACCATCGAGAAGGGCCGCCTCTTCATGCTGCAGACGCGCAACGGCAAGCGTACCGGTCTGGCGGCGATCCGCATCGCCGTGGACATGGCCGACGAAGGCCTGATCTCGCCGGACGAAGCGCTCATGCGCATCGAGCCGGAGCAGCTCAACCAGCTCCTGCGTCCGATCTTCGGGCCCGAGGACAAGCTGAAGGCCGTGGAAGAGGGCCGGGTCAAGGCCAAAGGCCTGCCCGCCGGCCCCGGCGCCGCCACCGGGCGCGTGGTCTTCAACGCCCAGGACGCCGTCGCCTGGGCGGGGAGGGGCGAGAAGGTGCTGCTCGTCCGCGACTTCACGAGCCCGGACGACATCCGCGGCATGGACGCCGCCCAGGGCATCCTCACGGCGCAGGGCGGCATGACGAGCCACGCGGCGCTGGTGGCACGCCAGATGGGCAAGGTGTGCATCGTCGGCTGCGGCGCGCTCGACATCGACCTGAAGTCGCGCAGCTTCGCCGTCGACGGCGTCACCGTCAAGGAAGGCGACTGGATCAGCATCGACGGGTTCACCGGTGAGGTCATCCTCGGCGAGCTCGACCCGAGCCCGCCCGAGGTGCTCCAGGTGCTGCTCGAGCAGACCATGAAGCCCGAGGAGTCCGGCTCGTACCGATACTACCGCGAGATCATGGAGTGGGCCGACAAGGCGCGCACGCTGGGCGTGCGCACCAACGCCGACCAGCCGGACCAGAGCGAGAACGCGATCGCCTTCGGCGCCGAGGGCATCGGCCTCTGTCGCACCGAGCACATGTTCTTCGAGGGCGAGCGCATCATGCGCGTGCGCGAGATGATCCTCGCCGAGTCGACCGAGGCGCGCGAGGCCGCGCTGGCGAAGCTCCTGCCGATGCAGCGCGACGACTTCGCGCAGATCTTCCGCGTCATGGGTGAGCGCCCGGTGACCATCCGCACGCTCGACCCGCCGCTGCACGAGTTCCTGCCGCACGCCGCCGCCGACACCGCAGAGACGGCGGCGGCGCTCGGCGTCTCCGAGGACGTCGTCCGCGCCAAGGTCGAGGACCTGCACGAGAACAACCCGATGCTCGGCCACCGTGGCTGTCGCCTCGGCATCGCCTATCCCGAGATCACGGCGATGCAGGCGCGCGCGATCCTCGAGGCCGCCTGCGTGGTCAAGAAAGAAGGCCTGGCCGTGCGCCCGGAGATCATGATCCCGCTGGTGGGCACCAAGAAGGAGCTGGCGCACCAGGAGGCCGTCGTGCGCGCCGTCGCGGACGAGGTCTTCGCCGAGCAGGGCGCGTCGGTCGAGTACCTCGTCGGGACGATGATCGAGGTTCCCCGTGCGGCGCTCACGGCCGACCAGATCGCGGAAGTCGCGGAGTTCTTCAGCTTCGGCACCAACGACCTCACGCAGATGGCTCTCGGCGTCTCCCGCGACGACGCCGGGAAGTTCCTCGGCCTGTACACGAGCGAGACGCTTGAGATCTGGCCGGCCGACCCGTTCGCGACCCTCGACCAGGAGGGTGTGGGCCAGCTCGTCGAGCTCGGCATCGAGCGCGGCCGCCGCACCAAGCCCGACCTCAAGGTCGGCATCTGCGGCGAGCAGGGCGGCGACCCCGAGACGGTCAAGTTCTGCCACCGCGCGGGCATGGACTACGTGAGCTGCTCGCCGTTCCGTCTGCCGGTGGCGCGCCTTGCGGCGGCGCAGGCCGCCATCGAGGATCGCGGCGACCTGCGGCTGGAGAAGTAGCCACAGCGTCGACGGGGCGCCGGCCCGGGCCGCCGTGAGGCGGGCCCGGACCGGCGCCTCTCGCTCACCTGGCGAGGAGGGCCACCCCGTGGCCAAGCTGGGACGAGACACCGAGGTGACGCTCGCCGACGGGCGCGGACTGCGCGTGCGCGACGCGCGCCCGCGCGACGCGCGCCCGTTGACCCGCCTCCTCGACGCGGTCGCGGCCGAGCCGCTGGTGACGCTGATCCTGCGGCCCGGCGAGGCCTGTTCGGGCGACTGGCGGCGGCGACTGCGCGAAGTGACGGCGTCGCCGCGCGGCCTCTTTCTCGTCGCCGAGTCGCGCGGTGAGGTCGTGGGTAACCTGGTACTGTGGCCGGACGCGAATCCCGCCTCGGCGCACGTCGCCTGGCTCGGCATGTCGGTGGCCGCCGGCTTCCGCGGCGTGGGCGCCGGCGGCGCTCTTCTGGAGACGGCGTGCGCGTGGGCGACGGCGGCGGGGTACCGGCGCGCCGTCCTCGGCGTCTTCCCGGAGAACGCCCGCGCCGTCGGCTTCTACGAGCGGCACGGCTTCGTGCGCGAGGGTCTGCGTCGCGCGCAGTACCGCCGCGGCGACCAGTATCATGACGAGGTGCTCATGGCCCGCGCTCTCACAACGGAGGATTGACGCGGTGGACCGCCGGCGCCTGCTGATCACCCTGGTCACCATCGGCCTGCTGGCGCTCGCCGTGATGCCCGCTGTGGTCGTCTTCGGCCTGGGCTGGCTGCGGCTGCCACACATCCAGCCCATCGGAGGCCCGCCGGTCGAGGACACGACGACGCTGGAGGCTTGGACGGTCTTCGCCCTCTTCTACCTGGTCTGGATGGTGGCGCTCACCGTCGTCCTCGTGTGGTCGTTCGACCACCTCGGCTCCTCGTGGCGGCCTCCCGAGCGCTCGCCGCGTCCGACCAGGAAGGAGAGCCGACGCGCGCGGGCCACCCTGAGGGCCGTGGCCGCCGAACAGCAGGCGACGCTCGAGGCGCTGCGCCGCCGCGAGGAGTCCGCGGCGCGGCGGCGCCCGCCGGGGACGGGCGGCGCCGGCGGCGCGGAGCACTGACGTGGCCCTCATCGCCCAGCACAGCATCGAGCAGGTGGTCGCCGCGGCCGACATGGTCGAGGTGGTCGGCCAGTACACCGACCTCAAGAAGGCCGGCGCCAACTTCAGCGGCCGTTGCCCGTTCCACGAGGAGCGCACGCCGTCGTTCTCCGTGAACCCGGCCGAGAAGCTCTACTACTGCTTCGGCTGCGGCGCCGGCGGCAACCTCATCGGCTTCGTCATGGCCAAGGAGAGCATGGACTTCCCCGAGGCCGTCGAGTACCTGGCCGACAAGTACGGGATCGCGCTCGAGTACGAGGAGTCGAGCGCTCGCGGCGACGCGGAGCGGCGCCGTCGCGAGCGCCTGCGGGCCGTGCTCGCGAAGGCCCGGGACTACTTCGAGCGCATGCTCTGGGAGGCTCCGGCGGCCGCGGCGGCGCGCGAGTACCTGGAGCGGCGCGGCCTCCGGGAGGAGACCTGTCGCGCCTTCCACATCGGCTTCAGCAGGCCGGGTTGGGGCACGCTCCGGGACGCGGCCCTGAAGACCGGTTTCACCGACCAGGACCTCCTCGATGCGGGTCTTGTGATCCCGGGCAAGAGCGGTCGCCCCTATGACCGCTTTCGCGGCCGCATCATGTTCCCGCTCGGCGACGAGCGCGGGCGCACGCTGGGCTTCGGTGCACGCACGCTGGGCGACGAGAAGCCCAAGTACCTCAACTCTCCGGAGACGCCCCTGTACCACAAGAGCGAGGCCCTGTTCGGGCAGGACAGAGCCAAAGAGGCCGCGCGCCGGGAGGACCGTGTCTACGTCGTCGAGGGCTACACCGACGTCATGGCGCTCGCTCAGGCCGGCGTCGTCAACGTGGTCGCGAGCATGGGGACGGCCCTGACCGAGCAGCAACTGGGCCGTCTCTCGCGCCTCACGCGGAACCTCTACCTGTGTTTCGACGCCGACGCCGCGGGCATCGGCGCCATGAAGCGCGCGCTCGCGCTCGGCCGGCGCATGAACCTGTCGCTGCACGTCGTGCGCATCCCGGACGGGTCGGACCCGGCCGACTTCGTGCTCGCCGGCGCCGGCGGCGACGGGTTTCGGGCGCTTGCCGCCGACGCGCAGACGCTGCTACAATTCCACGTCCGCTTGGCGCTCGCCACTCACGACCTCGACAGGCCCGACGGAAGGGCACGCGCGTTCGCGCGACTCAGGGAGGTCCTCTCCGAGGCGGCGACGCCGATGGAACGCGACGACGAGCTGCGCTACGTGGCCGACAGGCTGCAGCTCTCCGCCGAGAGCGTGCGCTACCTGCTCTCCGGCAGCGGACCTCCCGTCCCGCTCGCCGGTGGCGGCGGACACGAGGTCTCACGGAGCGGTGGGCCCGCGGTCGCTTCGGGCGGCTCCCATGAGCTGGAGATCAGGTTCCTGGCCGGCTGCCTGGCGCAGCCCGAGGCCGGCCGGGAGGCGGTCGCGGGCGTCGACGAGGGCTTCTTCGCCACGGCGGAGACGCGCGCCGCGCTGCGCCGCGTCAAGGCGAGATTGACCGCCGAAGAGGCGGGGAATACCCCGCAATCGGCGGCGGACCGCGGCTCTGCGGACGAGGGCGACGAGGCTTTCGCCGAGGTGATCGTACGGGCCGGGCGGGAGCGGTTCACGGCGACCGTCGTGGAGGAGTTGTTCCTGCGCCTGCAGGAGGCGCAGGTGGGCCGCATCATCGCGCGGCTCAAGATCACCATGAAGGCTGACGAGACGGGGAGGCAGGGTGAGGAGCTGGCGAGGCTCGAGTCGGTGCGACGCAGCCTGCGCGAGGCGCTGCGCGCCATCCCCGTGGACGACGACGCCGACGAGCGCTGAGAGGGGCTGAGGTGACGGACACCTCTCAGGAACGGAGGCCGGCACCGGAGGCCGGCGAACTGGGTATCGAAGAGGTCCGCGTCCTCGTCGACGAGGGTCGTGAACAGGGCTATCTCGCGAGCGACCATATCGCCGAGGCGCTGCAGGACGTCGAGCTCACGCCGGACCAGATCGACGGCGTCTACAACCTCTTCGCCGACCTCGGCATCGACATCCTCGAGGGCGAGGGCGCCGTGACCGCGGACGGCCCCGACGCCAAGCCCGAGGAGGAGGTCATCCCCAAGCTCGACCTCTCCGTCAAGACGCCGACCAACGACCCGGTGCGCATGTACCTCCGCGAGATCGGCAAGGTACCGTTGCTCACCGCCGAGGAGGAGGTCTCGCTCGCCAGGCGCATCGAGCGCCGCGATCTGGAGGCCAAGCGCAAGCTCACCGAGGCGAACCTGCGCCTTGTGGTGTCGATCGCCAAGCGGTACGTAGGGCGCGGCATGCTGTTCCTCGACCTCATCCAGGAGGGCAACCTCGGCCTCATCCGCGCCGTCGAGAAGTTCGACTACCGCAAGGGGTACAAGTTCAGCACCTATGCCACCTGGTGGATCCGTCAGGCGATCACGCGGGCCATCGCCGACCAGGCGCGCACCATCCGCATCCCGGTGCACATGGTCGAGACCATCAACAAGCTCATCCGTGTGCAACGCCAACTCCTCCAGGACATGGGCCGCGAGCCCACGCCCGACGAGATAGCCCTTGAGATGGGTACAACTCCACAGAAGGTACGTGAGATCGTCAAGATCAGCCAGGAGCCGGTCAGCCTCGAGACGCCCATCGGCGAAGAAGAGGATTCCCAGCTCGGCGACTTCATCGAGGACGAGGACGCGACCATGCCGGTCGAAGCCGTGAGCGAGATCATGCGCAAGGAAGAGCTCAACCTGGTGCTCGGCTCGCTCACGCACCGCGAACGAAAAGTCGTCGAACTGCGTTTCGGACTCAAAGGAGAACACCCGAGGACGCTTGAAGAGGTGGGCCAGAGGTTCGGCGTCACGCGTGAGCGCATCCGCCAGATCGAGGCCAAGACCCTGGCCAAGCTCAAGGCCTACCGCGAGGCACAGCGCCTGCGCGACTTCCTCGACTGACGGTGCAGAGCGACGCTGCAGACGAGGGTGGCCACCGTGACGACGAGACGACCGCGAGGTCGGGAGCGGGCGGCGTACCGCCGCCCGCTCCCGACTCCGCGACCAAGGAGCTGAACGAGTCAGTGACAGAGTCATCCCCAGAACGCCAGCCTGACGAGTCGATGTTCTCGACCGTCGAGGAGGTCCGCCTCCTGCTCGATGAGGGCAAGGAGCAGGGCTACCTGGCCGCCGAACACATCCTCGAGGTGCTCACCGACGTCGACCTCACGCCGGAGCAGATCGACGAGGTCTACGTGCTGTTCCACGACCTCGGCATCGACGTCGTCGGCAGCGACGGCGTGCACCACGACGCGACGCGCGCGTCGGGCTCGGCGGAGCAGGAGCAGGATACGGAGAGCGAGCCCGCCAAGCTCGATCTCTCGATCAAGACGGCGAGCAACGACCCCGTGCGCATGTACCTCCGCGAGATCGGCAAGGTGTCGCTGCTCACGGCCGAGCAGGAGGTCTCACTGGCCAAGCGCATCGAGCGCGGCGACATGGAGGCCAAGAACCAGCTCATCCAGGCCAACCTGCGCCTGGTCGTGTCCATCGCGCGGCGCTACGCCAACCGCGGGCTCACGCTGCTCGACCTCATCCAGGAGGGCAACCTGGGCCTCATCCGCGCCGTCGAGAAGTTCGACTACCGGCGCGGCTTCAAGTTCAGCA
>CAZJGT010000047.1:0-14952 GCA_964545565.1 uncultured Thermoleophilia bacterium | reverse complement strand
GCCGCAGGCTACCCGATCGAGATCGGGATCCCACGAGACAGAGCCTGACACCAACTCCAGCCTACCCGACGGGTTGGCGCTGTTCGACATGGTGACCGCGCTGCCTCAAGCAAGCCCCACACGCCGCAACACGCGTTTGTCTGCTCCGCTGGGAGTCCTTTGCGGCGTCGGCTAGCATGAGTCCATGACCGACGCCCACCGGAACCACGCTCGCGACCTGGGCGTCCTCTCTCTCGCCGTGATCGCGCCGATCTGGGGCTACAGCTGGATCGCGATCAAGGTCGCGCTCGGCTACGCATCGCCCTTCACCTTCATGGCTCTCGCCACGGGGTTGTGTGCCGTGTGCTTCTTCGCCGTGCTCGTCGCGACGAAGCGGCCGCTGCGCCCACCACCTCTTGGCCTGACGGTACTGATCGGCCTCCTGCAGACGTCGCTGTTCAACATCCTCGCCACCGTCGCTCTCAGTGTCGGAGGCGCCGGCAAGGTATCGGTGCTCGCGTACACGATGCCGTTCTGGCTCCTGATCCTCGCCTGGCTCTTTCTCGGCGAGCGGCTTCGCGGCCTTCAGTGGCCGGCCGTCGGACTGGCGTTCGTGGGGCTCGTTCTGGTGGTGCGCCCCTGGGACATCGGAGGCGCCTTCAGCGGTGTGCTGGCCTGTACCGCCGGGTTGGCCTGGGCCGCAGGGGCGCTCCTCATCAAGCTCGTGCAGCGCAAGGCCGACGTCGACGTACTGTCGCTGACCGCCTGGCAGATGGCCTTCGGCGCCATTCCGCTGATCACGATCGCCGCGCTGGCACAGAGCGGCTGGCCGCAGTGGACGAGCACCTTCGTCGCAGGCCTCGCCTACGTGGTGTTCCTCTCGAGCGGCCTCTGCTGGGTCCTGTGGACCTTCGCGCTGCGCTCACTCCCCGCCGGCGCGGCCGGGATGGGGACGCTGGCTGTGCCCGTGATCGGGGTGACGGCCGCGTGGATCCAGCTGGGAGAGCAACCCAACGCCATAGAGGGCGCCGGCATGATGCTCATCATCGCCGCGCTCGCGGTGCTGGCGGCATATGGGATCGCGGCAGGCCGCCGTGTGCCGCGCGTGAGCGCCGACGATGTCATCATGCCTCCCGTCATTGAGTGAGAAGGCGCTTCCAAGGCGCTTCCGCCCGATGCGCGGCAGGTGGTGTGCTCGGCGGAGATGTACTCCCGCGCGTACATCTGAAAGTACACTTGTACCGTTTTGCGTACGCGCAGATGTACGCTTTCGAGAAGCGAGCGTATCCCGAGCCCGTCGCGACGCACATCCTTGGGCGGCTGCGACTGCTGAGTTCGGCAGATCCCCCGTATGCTGTTCCTGCAGCCTCCGCGCTGCGCTCTACGGCAGGCGAGAGTGCGGCGACGACGAGGGGCGGCCGCCAAGCCGCCCCTCGTCGTCCCACCGAACGCGTCGGTTCAGCGGTCGTAGCCCTCCAGGACCTTGAACCCGCGGAACGGGTTGGCTGTGCCGATGTACAGCTTGCGGTCGTGCTGGCACATGGTGCGAGCGCCGTAGTTGCGGTAGTCGCCCATGCCCGTCGTGGTGACCGGCATCCACAGCGCGCCCTCATGCGTCTTCCACAGGTCGAAGCCCGCGAGCTTGAGCACCAGCTTGAGGACGGTCGGTGGCATACCCATGCTGTCGGGGACAGGCATCCCGGCGTCGGTCGCCGCGCGCAGCATGGAGCTCATGTCCATCGAGCCCACGTACAGCCAGCCGCGGTAGACCTCCATGTTCCAGCAGTAGAGGTTGGTCGGCATGCCGAAGCCCGAGGGCAGGCCTGTCAGTGGTCGACGATCAGGCGCGCCCTCCACGGGCATCTTGGCCTTGCGATCGCCCACCAGAAGCCGCCACCGGTCGTCCGGCGTGATCCTGACGAGGTCGAAGCCCTTCATCGCCACCGATCCGGTGAGCCCGGGCACCATCATCGAACCGACGTACACGTTGCCGCGGAAGGTCTCCATGGTGCCGGCCCAGGCGTTGATGCGGTCGCCCGCGCCGTCTTTGACGACGCACTTCCAGTGGGAGTCCCCCGTGGGATCGGCACACGTGCTGCGCCACACCTCGAAACCCCTGGCGTTCTCGGTGCCGACGTAGATGCGGTCGTTGGCGCTGGTCATGGTGCACACACCGGTGTTGCCGGGCGCCACGTCGGGGAAATTCAGCACACGGGTCCAGCTCGCCGGGTCGCTCGGCTTGTCGGAGCACCAGATGCTGCCCGGCGTGACGATGCCGCCGAGGACGCCGACGGTCGCCGTTCCGGCACCCACATACAGCTTGCCGTGGTGCACGCCGATGGCCCTGGTCTCGCGACCCATGGCCGGGTCTGCCTTGAGCGGCGTCCAATTCTCGCCGTCGGTGGACATGAACAGCAGGCTGGCGTAATCGGGATGAGCCAGCGAGAGGGAACCGGCGCTGGCGTAGACCGCCTCGACGCCGTCGCGATCGGTGAACGTCGTCATGCACCGGAACCCGACGGCGAGCGGCGTCGTGTACGGCACCGCCGGTGGCGCCCCATCCGGGGCCAGGACCGCCGCGGGAACGCGTGGCGCCCGGTACACGCGGGTCCATGCCCCATCATGCAAACGCCAGATCTCAGCTTGGGACCCGGCATTCCACTGCTCGAACTTCGCCTCGTCGGTGACCGTTGGGACGGGCACGCCCGGCGTGATCCGCAAGAACTCGCGGAAGAACGGCACGCCGTCACTGGGAAAGGCCCCCGGCGGCATCTGCAGACCCGCCATCGCACCGGTGAGGACCTCCATCACCGGCGCGATGGCAGCCTGGCGCGCCGTCCCCACATACAGGTCTCCTTTGAAGCTCGCCATGGACCATGCGTAGATGTTCTTCCAGTCACCCTGACCGTTCGAGGCGATCGTCTTGAAGTCGGACTTCCAGAGGCCGAGCGGGCCGGCGGCCGCGGTCGGCGCGAGGAGGAGCAGCACCAGGACGACCGTCGCGAGAGCTGTGAGCATCCGTTTCATGACGAACCCCCTTCTTAGACCGGTGATCGTGTCACACCGACACTTGATCGCACTGATCGCATGATCGTGCGGCAGGCCGCGGGGGAGCCCGCCATATCGCGCAGGCGCCGCACGGAGCGGCGGCGCGGAAGCCATGACCCTCGCTGTGCCCCACAGCAGAGATGCCACCCTTCGTTCATGGTGCGCGCTTGACGCCGGCGAGCAGCCGGCGTCGCGGGGATTGCATCGTCGCACGCCGGGCAGTCTGAGACAAGTGTTCTGCCGGCGCGCCGAAGATCAAGCTGCCGTGACCGCCAGCGTCGAGAGGTCGACCTCGTTGCTTGAACGGACGGATCCGTAGTACCAAGCGTCGCTGTCGGCGTCGTAGATGAGGTCCTTCTTGCCGTCCGCAGTCACGGTCCGCGACTTCCCGGTGACGGTGCTGAGGGTCAGCACTTGGCCTGGGGCGGGCCTGACGACGATCTGCGAGCCGGTGAGCTGATACTGCACGCCGCCGATCGGCGAGGCGTACTCCGAGGGATCGCGACCGAGATCGGTGTACGGACGGTCCGCGCCCGAGCTCGGCCAATCTCCGTGACGAGCCCTCCCCTTCCCCGTCGCCCGGGATGGCGAGTGTGGGCATGGACATCCGTCCAGGCGCCGCCGTCACCGTCCCGTCATCCCCTGTACGAGCAGCATCGCAGGGCATAGAGTGAGAGCCATGGCGACGTGGCTCTTCATCGTGCTTGGATTCGCAGCCCTCGGCATCGCCGCGTGGCTCGCGACACGCGGCGTCTGGATGATCGCCAGGTGGATCGGGCGAGCCACTCACACGGGGCAGCGAGTCGACCGCTACTTCGACGTCGAGGGTGGACTGGACGAGGTCGACTACCTCAAGTTCAAGGAGCAGCACCCGCGCGGCGGGCACGGGTAGTCAGACCGGCGCTGGTGCTTCAGCGGTCGCTGCCACCCAAGACCCGGGAACCCGACCTCAGCTTGCGTGCGTCGTCCAGTTGGTCCAGCGTCGGGATGCCCGCGTTGCCGAGCCGGGAGACCTTCATGGCCGCGGACCAGGCGGCGATGGAGAAGCAGCCGGCCGGCGGCAGTCCCTGCGCCACCGCCCAGGCGTAGGCGCCGTGAAAGGTGTCGCCGGCGCCGCAGGAATCCACGGCGGTGACCGGAGCGGCCTCCCAACGCTCCAGGCGTTCGGGCTCCTCGCCCGTTGTGAACACCCCGCCCTTCGGCCCCTGCGTCACACCGAAGACCAGACGGCAGGAATCGCTCCAGAGCTCGAGGACGGCCCGCTCCGCCGGATGGCCCGTCTCCGCGCGCACGTAGGTCTCGGGCGCGATCACGTGGTCGACACGACCCAGCAGGCTCCTGGTCCATGGCCGCCCGGACCCGGTGTCGATGACGGTGGTGATCCCTCTCCGTCCGCACTCGTCGAGCGCCGCCGTCGCGAGACCTTCGTCGGTCGCGTCCAGCAGTGCGACGTCGACGCCGTCGAGGAACTCCGGCACCTGCTCGATCATGCGTGCGTCCGCCATCGGCTGGGGCAGCCAGATGATCGTCCGCGTCGCATCGCCCCGCGCGACGATGACCGCCGAGTGCTGCGAGGGCTGGTCGTAGACCACCCAGCGACACTCGACCCCCTCGTCGTCGAGGTGCGCCATCAGGACCTCAGCATGGGCGCCCGTCCCGCACGCCGCCAGGAGCCTGGTCTCGCCGCCCAGTCGCCGGGCGGCGATCGCGCCCCGGCCGGCCGTTCCGCCCACCACGGTGTGGTACTCGCGCGCGGGGTTCACCGAGTCGGCTCTGGGATGCTCGTCGAGCACGTAGAGGTGGTCCATGGTCGCCATCCCGATCATCGCGACCACCGGCGAGCGGCTCCGCGTGGCTTCAGCGCCCACTTGGCTGCGCCCTCGGTACTCGACATGGACTCCACGTGATCATGACGGGCTTCTCTCAGCGAGCGGGATGCTCACCTCCACGAGCAGTTCGCTCTCGGGGACGTCCTGCGGGTCGTTGAGGTACACCTCCCGGGCGGGACCGGCCGCCGTGCGGCCGTTCTCCTCCAGCCAGGCGAACAGCGCCCTGTAGGCATCCGGCACTCCCCGGTACGGGCCCTGGTGCGTGGTGAAGACGACATGGGCGCCGGGGACCTCTTCGAGGGCGACGCCCTCGCCGGCCGCGGCGCCCTCTGCCACCGGCATGCAGATGACGAGGTCGAACTCCTCCGCGCCGACGTCGGGCGAGAACACCATCGGCGGCCCGACCACGTCGGCCCCGGTCGCCGCGGCGTGCTGCGTCAAGGTCCGGAACCCGGCGTTCAGGCCCTTACCGACGGTCGTCATCGTCACCGTCTCGCGGCGCGTGAGCGCGAGCTGCGCCGCTACGTCCTTTTCGCTGATCTCGGAATCCATGTGCCGCCTTCCGGTCACCGTCCCCACGCCGCCAGGAAGTCGCCCCAGTACGTCACCCACGGCCGCCCACGAGGTCCCATCCCAGGTCGCTCACGGCGGGCAGTCCAAGGCTCGATAGGTGACGAACGACGGACATGGCGCGGCCCCTTTCCGGCGATTGCCCGACCCGATCCGGTCCGAGTCTATCGCGGCGGGCAAGGAGTCGGCCCCGTTGGCGGCCCGGCGGCTCGACAAGCTCACGTCGAGCCGGCGCTTCGAACGAGCGCCGCAACGGTGACGACACTCCGTCGCGGCAGGACGCGTCAGTCGGAGGGCGCCGTCTCGGCCGCACCGGGTTCATCGCGTGACGGCCGGGACCTTCGGCGCGACCGTCCGCCGCCGGGCGGCGCGAAGCCGAACACGGGCTGCAGGGCATACTCCACGCGGCAGGCGTTGCACACAGCCATCAGCCGTCGCCGATCCTGCACCCACACCGTCGCGGGCCAGCTCCGGGAGCTCGGCAACTCGCGCCCGCAACACCGGCAGCTTTCGTACTCGTCGAGAGGCCCGACCTCGCGCCCACGGTAGACGACGCCGAGTCCGTTCTCTTCCGCGCAGGGGCAGCAGGCGGGCACAGGATCGTCGAGGACCTCGTCGAGGATCCACAGGACTACCTCAGCCGTGCGGCCACAGAAGACACACCTGCGCATCAAGTACCCCCCCTCGGAGCGCCCGCTCCTCGCCGGCTCCTAGTATCCACATACGCCGGCGCTTTGGGGAAGCGTCCGGGGCGAGGTTCCGTCGTCTCGCCTGGCTACCGTCCACTCAGAGCCGCGCCGATGCCCGGGGACCGCGTACCCCCGAGTCGCTCCATGCGTGCCATGGTGTTCCGTCACGACGGGGGTAGAATCGGCACCGTATCCTCGTCACGTCGTGTCCAGGCAGGCAGCCATGAGCACAGAGACCGTCTTGCGACCCCAGGCCTCCGGCGCAGCTCGCGCGGGGAAGCTCAAGATCCGCCTCATCGAGCCCGCGCCGCCCAGCATCAACATCCTCTCCTACGGTTTCTATCCGCGGCTGGGCCTGCCCCTGATCGGCGCCGCTCTCGCGGCCGCCGGGCACGACGTGCGCATCTACTGCCCCCAGGCGGCGCCCCTCGACCGCGCCGACGTCTCCTCGGCCGATCTGGTGGGTATCTCGGCCACCACCTCCACGGCGCCCGCCGCCTACGCCCTGGCGGACGGGCTGCGGGCCGCCGGGCTGCCCGTGGTCATCGGCGGCCCGCACCCGACCTTCGTGCCCGACGACGCCCTGCCGCACGCCGACTTCGTCGCCCGCGGCGAGGGCGGTGACGGTCTCATGCTCGAGCTCATCGAGGCGCTCGCCGGCGAACGCGAGTTCGAGGACGTCCGCGGGCTCTCGTTCCGGCGCGACGGGCGCCCCGTGCACAACGAGCTACGCGAGCGCCCCGCCGATCTCGACGTCCTGCCCGTGCCCGACCTCTCCCTGATCGTCGGCTCCCAGCGCATCCGGGAGACGCCCATCATGACGAGCCTGGGGTGCCCGTTCGACTGCACGTTCTGCACGGTGACCATGATGTTCGGTCGCTCCTACCGCTTCCGCAGCCCCGAGAGCGTGATCGCCGAGCTGGAGGCGACGAGGCCCAAGGCGGTCTTCTTCTACGACGACAACTTCGCCGCCAACAAGCGGCGCCTCAAGCAGCTCCTCAGGATGATGATCGACCGCGACCTCACACCGAGCTGGACGGCCCAGGTGCGTACCGATGTGGCCCGCGACGACGAGCTGCTGGCGCTCATGCGGCGCTCCGGCTGCCGGCGCCTCGCTCTGGGCTTCGAATCCATCGACCAGGCCACCCTGGACGGCTACGACAAGTCGCAGACGGTCGACGACATCGTCGGCGCGATCGCCGCCCTGCATCGTCACGGCATCAAGTGCCACGGCATGTTCGTCGTCGGCGCCGACACCGACACCGCCGGCACGGCGCGCGACACGGTGGCCTTCGCCGAGAAGTACGACATCGACAGCCTGATGCTCAATGTCCTCACGCCCGGACTCGGCACGAAGCAGTACGAGATGATGCACGCCGGAGAGCGCGTCTTCGAGCATCGCTGGCAGTTCTACGACGGCCAGCACGTCATCTTCGCGCCGCAGAACATGACGCCCCTCGAGCTGCAGACCGAGATCGTGAGCGGTTACCGGCGCTTCTACTCGCTGCGGCGCAGCCTCAGATACCTGGTGCGTCTGCGTCTGGGCCGTCTGCTCGAACACCTCTGGGGCTGGCTCTACATCCACCGCTGGCAGAGGGACCCCGCGAACCGCGCCTACATCGAGGTCCTCGCCGCGCGGTCGGCGCCGGCACAGGGCGACTGACGACGGCGCCGCATCGAGCGTCGGCGACGTCTCAGGGTGTAGTCTGCCGCTCCGGCGCACCGTCGCCGGAGCCGAGAAAGTCGTCCACGCCGGCCGCGACCGTGTCGTAGAAGCAGTCCTCTCCCACCACCGCGACGATGCCGTTGCGCTCGAGGTCCTCGTACAGCCCGGTGGTGACCCGGGCGAAGGTCAGCCTGACGCCGCTCTCGTGGAGTTCGGCCACCAACTCCTTCAGCATCAACGCCGCGGTGGTGTCCACGTGAGGCACGGCGCCGGCGTGCACGAGCACCTCGCGTACCGGAGGGCTCTGGCCGCGCACAAGCGAGCGCACAGTCTCGCGGAACCAGCGCGCGTTGGCGAAGAAGAGCTCGCCGTCGACGCGCAGCATCACGAGACCGGGGAAGGTCTCACACTCGGGGTGGTCGACGATGCCGCGATAGCGGAGCCGCTCGTCGCCGACCGCCTCAGGCGCCCGGCCGAGGACGGCGCTGCTGGGCCGATAGGCGCGGTACACCAGCGCGAGCAGAGAGACGGTCACGGCAACGAAGAGCCCCATGAGGAGGCCGAAGACCAGGACCCCTCCGAAGCAGAGGAGGGCGAGCAAGAAGTCGGTCGCGTCGGTCCGCCGCAGACGGCGCATCGCGACCACGTCGACCAGATGCGCCACGGCGGCGATGACGATGGCGCCCAGCACCGCCTCCGGAAGGTCGTGGAACAGCGGCATGAGGAAGAGCATCGTCACGACAAGGAATCCGAAGAGGATGATGTTCGAGAACTGCGACTTGACGCCGGAGGAGTCCGCCACCGCGGAGCGAGACAAGCTGGCGTCGACCGTGAACCCCTGCAGCAGGCCCGCGCCGAGGTTGGCGACGCCGAGCGCGATGAGCTCCTGGTCGGCATCCACTTCGTACCCATGCTTCGCTGCGATGGCCCGTGCGCCGGCGACCGACTCCGCAAAACAGATCAGCGCGAGGGCGACCGCGTCGGGCAGCAGCCTGGTCACGTCCGCGACCGCGAAGCCGGGCATCGTCGGAGAGGGCAAGCCGTCGGGGATCGTGCCGACGATCGCCACACCATAGTCCTGAAGGTCGAAGATCGCGACGGCGGCGATCCCGAGCACGACGGCGATCAGCGCGCCCGGCGCCCTTGGCACGTAGGACCGCAGGCCGAAGATCACGACCAGGGCCGCGGCGCCGATGGCAAGCGTCGGCAGATTCACGTCGCCTAGCTGGCGCACCAGCACCTCGAGCTTGCCGAAGAACGTCGTCCCGCCGCCGTGGACCCCCAGCAGCTTGCTCAGCTGACCGACGCCGATGACCAGGGCAAGGCCGGCGACGAAGCCGATGAGCACGGGGCGCGCGAAGAAGTCGGCGATGAAGCCGGCGCGCGCAAGTCCGACGGCAAGCAGGAGTCCGCCGACAAGCAGCGCGAGCAGCGCCGAGAGGGCGATGAAGCGGCCGTCGTCGCCGAGCGCAAGCGGCGCCACGGCGGCCGCCGAGTACGCGGCGACCGCGGAGCTCGGCCCGACGGTCAACTGCCGGCACGTCCCCAGCACCGCGTACGCGAGCAGGGGAGCCAAGGCGGCGAACAGACCGGCCTCGGGAGGCAGGCCGGCGAGCGCCGCGTAGGCGATGCCCTCCGGCACGAGCACCGCCCATACCGCTGCCGCCGCCACGAGGTCCGGCGGCAACCAGCGCCGCTCGTACAGCGGCAGCCAGTGGCGCATGGGCAGCGATGGCGGTTCCAGTCGGTGCCAGTGCGGGATCCGTCTCGCCACGCTCACGTCCTTCTCGTCGGCCACCCCAGGCATGAGAATGCCCCGGGAGGCATTCTACTTCCGGGAGAGCGGGGTCGGTCACTCGCCGGTGCACACCGGCGTCGCCGCCCCCGCTGAGCGCGAGCCTAGAGTCGCACCAGGATCTGCAGAGCGGCGAAGAGCACGAGCAGCGCGATCACCGGACTCCAGTCGAAGGCGACGCCGCCGATGCGGGCCGCGGGCAGCATGCGGCGGAAGATGCCGAGGTACGGCTCGGTGACTTTGACGAGCGTCGCGTTGACGCGATAGGGCGTGGAGCCGGGCGTGAGTCGCATCCACGAGAGCACCGCTCGGGCCACGATCAGCCACGCGTAGACCGTGGCCGCGAGGTACAGGAGGTTGAAGATGCCCCTCACGGCCTCAGCTCCGTCATTCCGCCACCTCCGCTTCGCCTCCGAGCACGCCGCGCACCCGAGGCCGCTGCTGCGTGTGTTTGCACCCTACCACCGCAGGGGCAAACCACTTGAATCCCGCGACGCTGGGTCGATGAGTGGACGCTCAGCGCAGGTCCAGACGAATCCAGGAGGCTCACGGTGGACCAATCCAGTCGCTACGCCGATCTTGCCCTGCGCGAAGCCGAGCTCATCGAAGGCGGACGTCACGTGCTCTGCGCCTACACCATGAAGCCCAAGAAGGGGCACGGCTACCTCGCCGCGGCGGCGCACTTCGCCGCCGAATCGTCGACCGGCACGAACGTCGAGGTCTCGACCACCGATGACTTCACGCGCTCTGTCGATGCCCTGGTGTACGAAGCCGACGAGGCCGCCGGCGTCATGAAGATCGCCTATCCTCTCGAGCTGTTCGATCGCAACATCATCGACGGCAAGGCGATGATCGTCTCCTTCCTCACGCTCGCCATCGGCAACAACCAGGGCATGGGCGACGTGGAGTACGCCAAGATGCACGACTTCTGGGTCCCGCCGGCGTACCTCGAGCTCTTCGACGGGCCGGCCCGGAACATCGCCGACTTCTGGCGCGTCCTCGGCCGGCCCGAGAAGGACGGCGGCATGGTCGTCGGCACCATCATCAAGCCCAAGCTCGGCTTGCGGCCGGAGCTGTTCGCCGATGCCTGCTACCGCTTCTGGCTCGGCGGCGATTTCGTCAAGAACGACGAGCCCCAGGGAAACCAGGTCTTCGCCCCCTACGTCGAGACGATGGGCCTGGTGGCCGACGCCATGCGCAGGGCCCAGGACGAGACGGGCCAGGCGAAGCTCTTCTCCGCCAACATCACCGCGGACGACCCAATGGAGATGATCGCCCGCGGCGAGGCCGTGCTCAAGGCGTTCGCCGGCTACGAGGACCACGTCGCCTTCCTCGTGGACGGCTACGTCGGCGGCCCGGCGGCGGTCACGACCTGCCGGCGCCGCTTCCCGGACACGTTTCTGCACTACCATCGCGCCGGTCACGGAGCCGTGACCTCCCGCCAATCCAAGCGCGGCTACACGGCGTTCGTCCTCGCCAAGATGGCGCGGCTGCAGGGGGCGTCGGGCATCCACACAGGCACCATGGGATTCGGCAAGATGGAGGGCGACCCGGCCGACCGCGCCATCGCCTACATGATCGAGCGCGACGCCGCCGACGGCCCCTTCTACCACCAGGAGTGGCTGGGCATGAAGGCGACGAACTCGATGATCTCGGGAGGCATGAACGCCCTGCGCCTGCCCGGCTTCTTCGAGAACCTCGGCCACGCCAACGTCGTGCAGACCTCCGGCGGCGGCGCGTTCGGGCACCTCGACGGCCCCGTCGCCGGAGCGCTGTCGCTGCGCCAGGCGGTGGAGGCCTGGACCGCCGGTGTGGACCTCCTCGAGTACGCCGGCGAGCATCGTGAGCTGGCGCGCGCCTTCGAGTCGTTCCCCGGCGACGCGGACCACCTCTATCCGGACTGGCGCTCCGTCCTGGGCGTCTCGTGAGCGAAGCATAGGGAGGGGCGATCCATGTCGAGCAGACACCCGGTGATCGCGGTCACCGGCTCAAGCGGCGCCGGGACCACCACCGTCAAGACGTCCTTCGAGCACATCTTCCACCGCGAGAACATCCGCGCGGCGATCATCGAGGGAGACAGCTTCCACAGGTACGACCGTGAGGAGATGAAGCAGGCCATCGCGGAGGCGGAGAACCAGGGCGAACGCCCGGTGAGCCACTTCGGCCCCCGGGCCAATCTCTTCGCCGAACTGGAGGCGTTGTTTCGCACCTACGGGGACTCCGGCACCGGCAAACGCCGGTTCTACGTGCACAACGAGCAGGAGGCGAGCGCTCTCGGCCACAAGCCGGGCACCTTCACGCCGTGGGAGGAGCTGCCGGACGACACCGACGTGCTCTTCTATGAGGGCCTCCACGGGGGCGTGCGCGCCGAAGGCGTCAACGCCGCCCGGTACGTCGACCTGCTCATCGGCGTCGTGCCCATCGTCAACCTGGAGTGGATCCAGAAGATCCATCGCGACACACGCGCGAGAGGCTATTCGGTCGAGGCCGCGACCGACACCATCCTGCGGCGTATGCACGACTACGTGCACTACGTCACGCCGCAGTTCTCGCACACGCACGTCAATTTCCAGCGCGTGCCGGTGGTCGACACCTCGAACCCCTTCGTCGCCCGGGACATACCGACCCTGGACGAGTCGCTGGTCGTGGTGCGCTTCCGCGATCCCACGGGCGTCGACTTCCCCTACCTGCTCACCATGATCCACGACTCATTCATGTCGCGGCCCAACTGCATCGTCGTCCCCGGCGGTAAGATGGAGATGGCGATCCAGCTCGTGGCGACGCCCCTCCTGCAGACGATCATGGAGCGCCGCAAGAGCGCCAAGCAGGCGGACGGTCCCTACTGAGCGGGAGGCAGCGACGATGAACAGCAGGGAACCTCGCTCCTCCCCGTCGGGCGACGCGGTGATCGCACTCGATGCGTTCGAGGTGGAGCCTTGGGCGATCCGCGAGACCAGACTCAATCTGGGGCTGCTCGCGCTCAGCGAATCGGTGTTCGCCTTGTCGAACGGCCACCTGGGCATTCGGGGGACCCTGGACGAGGCAGAGCCCTCGGCCCTGACCGGCACCTACCTGAACGGCTTCTTCGAGGCGTATCCGATCCGCTATCCGGAACGGGCGTTCGGGTTCCCCGAGGCGGGGCAGACGATCGTCAGTGTCACCGACGGCACGCCGATCAGGCTCCTCATCGAGGATGAGGCGCTCGACGTCCATCGCGGTAGCCTCAAGCAGCACGAGCGCTGGCTCGACCTGCGCTCGGGCGTCCTCGAGCGCCGGGTGCTCTGGCAGTCCATCGGCGGTCGCTCGGTGCGTGTGACGAGTCGGCGGCTGGTGTCGTTCCGCTACCGGAGCGTCGCCGCCATCAGCTATGAGGTCGAAGCCCTGGACCAACCGACGACCGTGGCCCTGCAGTCCAACCTGCTCGCCAATACGGGGCACGTCATGGCGACCGCCGATCCGCGCGGCGCCGCGGCCCTCGATCACGTGATGCAGGGCCGGCTTCACGCTCACCACGACATGCGCGTGGTCCTGGCGCACACCACGAGGGCGAGCGGTCTGTCTCTTGCCGCGGGGATGGAGCACACCTTCACCGCAGAGGGGTCCGTGAAACCGCTGATCGAGAGCGAACCCGATCTGGGCCGCCTCACGCTGTCCGCGACGCTGTCTCCCGGACAGCCGCTGCGGCTCGTCAAGTTCCTCGCCTATCACTGGTCGTCCCAGCAGTCCATCGAGTGGCTGCGCGACCAGGTGGACGGCAGTCTCCAGACCGCGTTGAGACAGGGCTTCGAAGGACTCGAAGTCGCGCAGCGGGAGTACCTGGACGAGTTCTGGTCGCGCGCCGACATCGAGGTCGACGGCCACGACGAACTCCAGCAGGCGCTGCGCTTCGGTCTCTTCCAGACGCTGCAGGCGAGCGCACGCGCCGAGGAGCGGGCGATCGCCGCCAAGGGCCTCACCGGCACGGGCTACGACGGTCATGCCTTCTGGGACACCGAGTCTTTCGTCCTGCCGGTGCTGACCTACACCGTGCCGCGGCTGGCCCGGGAGCCGCTCATCTGGCGGCACTCCACGATCGACCTCGCGCGGGAACGAGCCGCGCAGCTCGGCCTGCGCGGCGCGGCCTTCCCCTGGCGCACGATCCGCGGTGAGGAGTGCTCCGGCTACTGGCCGGCCGGCACCGCCGCGTTCCACGTGAACGCGTCGATCGCCGACGCCGTGCGCCGCTACGTGCTGGCCACCGGCGACCGCGAGTTCGAGCGCGACGTCGGGCTCGAACTGCTCGCCGAGACGGCGCGCCTCTGGGCGTCGCTGGGCCATTTCAAGGCCGACGGGGACTTCTGCATCGACGGCGTCACCGGCCCCGACGAGTACTCCGCCATCGTCGACAACAACGTGTACACGAACCTCATGGCCCAGGCCAACCTGCGCGCGGCCGCCGACAGCGCCGACCGGCACGCAGAGGCAGCGCGGGACCTCGGCGTGACCGACGCGGAGATCGCCTCCTGGCGCCGAGCCGCCGACGCCATGCTCATCCCCTTCGACGATGCACTCGGCCTGCATCCCCAGGATGAGGATTTCCTGACCCACGAGCGCTGGGACTTCGAAGGCACGGACGCGAGCGACTACCCGCTGCTGCTCCACCACAACTACTTCGATCTGTATCGCAAGCAGGTCGTGAAGCAGGCGGATCTCGTCTTCGCGCTCTATCTGCGATCGACCTCGTTCAGCGCCGAGGAGAAGCTGCGGGACTTCGACTACTACGAAGGCGTCACGGTGCGCGACTCCTCCCTCTCCGCCTGCATCCAGGCGATCGTCGCCGCAGAGGTCGGCCACCTCGGTCTGGCCCATGACTACCTCGCGGAGGCCGCCTTCCTCGACCTGCACGACCTGAACGACAACGTGCGCAACGGCCTGCACATCGCCTCTCTGTCGGGGGCGGCGCTGGCGATCATCGCCGGATTCGGCGGCCTTCGCGACGACGGCGAGCGGATCTCGTTCTGCCCACGTCTCCCGACTACGTTGGGCCGCGTGGCGTTCCGGGTGACCTTCGGAGGCAACACGCTTTCCGTCGCGATCACCAGCGAGGGCGTGTCGTATTCGTCGCGCGAGGATGGCGAGACCCTGCGCTTTCTTCACTGCGGCGAGCCGGTCGAGCTGAGCCCCGGAGCGGAGGAGGTCAGGGACCTGCCTCCTGTGCCGACGCTCGTCGCGCCACAGCAGCCGGCCCACAGGGCGCCCTTCCCACGGAGCCGGCAAGCCGGCGGCGGCACTCCCATCGACCGACCGCCGCCCGGCGAGCGCCCGCCGGACGGCCGCTCGGCCTAGCCGCCGCAGTCCGCGGCCCGGGTGTGCGGCCCCCGGTCCCCGGGGTACTGA
>CAZJGT010000046.1:0-15055 GCA_964545565.1 uncultured Thermoleophilia bacterium | reverse complement strand
CTAGAGCGTCCCGTCCTGCCGTCGCCGGCAGGCAGGCGAAGCGGTCCCGGCCCTCGGGGTTACGTGCGTCGCTTCGCGCGGAATCATCCCGCCATGCGACGCATCGCCCTCATCATCGCGGTCGTGGTCCTCGTGGCCGCGACCATCGTCTTCGTGGTCACGAGAGGGCCTTCCCCCGGCCCTGCCGGCGGGTCGACGCCGGCGCCCGGCGCCGGCGTCGGGCCGGAGGCGACGATTCCGGCGGCGGACGCGGCAGGCGACGCGTCAGTGTCGGGCACGACGCCCGCCGCGCGGGCCACGACCCGGCCGCCGTCCGTACGGCTCTCGCAGATCCCGGGCTCCTACTCCCAGCCGGTGTACGTGACGTCTCCGCCCGGCGACACCTCACGCCTCTTCATCGTCGAGAAGACGGGCGCGATCCGGATCGTCAAGGGCGCCGCCGTGCTGCAGCGGCCGTTCCTGGACATCTCGGCGCAGGTCTCGCGCGGCGGCGAGCAGGGCCTGCTCTCGATGGCTTTCCATCCCCGGTACGCGAGCAACGGGCTCTTCTATGTGGACTATACGAACGCGAACGGCGACACACGCGTCGTCCGCTACCGGGTGTCGGGGGCGGACCCGGACAGGGCGGCCACCTCATCGGCTCGCGTCCTCCTTCGCGTCGACCAACCCTACAGCAACCACAACGGCGGGCAGCTGCAGTTCGGCCCGGACGGGCGCCTCTGGATCGGTATGGGCGACGGCGGCAGCGGCGGCGACCCCCAGCGCCGCGCCCAAGACCCACGCAGCCTGCTGGGCAAGATGCTGCGCGTCGACGTGGGCGCGTCCCCGGCCGGGGTGAGCGTCTACGCCAACGGCCTGCGCAATCCGTGGCGCTTCTCGTTCGACCGTGCGACGGGCGCTCTCTGGATCGGTGACGTCGGGCAGAACGCCTGGGAGGAGATCGACTACCTGCGGCCGGGCCGGCCAGCCGGCGCCAATCTCGGCTGGAACGCCTACGAGGGCACGCACGTGTACGACGAGGCGGTCGCCGCGAGGCTCAGCCGGTCCTCGCTGACGTGGCCGGTCTCGCAGTACAGCCACAGCGTCGGCTACTCGGTCACCGGCGGCTACGTGTACCGCGGGTCGGCGGTCCCGTCGCTGCGCGGCTTCTACGTGTTCGCCGACCTCTCCGGGCGCGTGTGGGCCAAGCGCGGCCCCAGGGCCGAGCGCTACGCTCTCCCCGGGGCCGACCGCCGGCTCGGCCAGATCGCGTCGTTCGGCGAGGACGCGCGCGGCGAGCTGTACGTCGTGTCGCTCGCGGGGTCGGTCTTCAAGATCGTCCCCCAGTGAGACGGCGGCTCAGCGCCGCCGGCCTTCGAGGAACCAGCTCGCGTGGTGGTGCACCTGACCGCTCGCGAGCTTCTCGTCGTAGCTGCGCTCCTCGAGGTCGAGGACCTCGAAGGCGGCGAAGTCGCTCGTGAGCTCCTCGGCGACGACGAAGTGAAGGTAGACGTGGTCGACCCAGCTACGCTCCTCGCCGGAGACCGGCTCGCCGACGGCGTAGTGCTGCGGGTCACGTGGCGAGAGCGTGCTGAGGAAGAGGAGGCCGCCCGGCCGCACGGCGGCGGCGAGCGCCGCCGTGAACTCCCGGCGGCCGATGGGCCCCAGGAGGTGGTAGACGTTGCAGACGTACGCCACGTCGAAGGGGCCGGCGTGGTCCTGGTCGCTCGCGAGCGACCCCAGGTCGCCGGCGACGTACTCCACCTCCAGTCCGGGTGAGCGAGCCTTGCGCGCCGCGGCGATGGCCGCCGGCGAGGGGTCGAGACCGAGCACCCGGCAGCCGAGCTCGGTAGCCAGATAGCGCGTGTCGCGACCGTACGCGCAACCGACGTCGAGGACCGAAAGCTCGGGAGAAGCGTAGGGGCGCAGGCGGGCGACGGCGAGTCGAGCAAGCTCGCTGGGACCGTCGCCCCAGACACGCTCATCGCTCGCATACCGCCGGTCCCAGTAGAGCGCGGCCTGCGGGATGTCCGGGACCGGCCGGCGGAAGGGATCGCCGCCGGCCCCGCCGGCTGTAGCATCGCTCACGACTTCGTCAGGCGGCGCCACGCCTCCATGTACTTCTCGGAGGTCTTCGCCGCCACGTCAGCCGGCAACTCGGGACCGGGCGCCGTCTTGTCCCAGTCGAGCGTCTCGAGATAGTCGCGCACGTACTGCTTGTCGTAGCTCGGCTGGCTCTTGCCGGCCTCGTAGCCGTCGGCCGGCCAGAAGCGTGACGAATCCGGCGTCATGATCTCGTCGATGAGGATGAGGTCGCCGTCGAGAACGCCGAACTCGAACTTGGTGTCGGCGATGATGATGCCGCGCTCGAGCGCGTACCCGGCGCCGAACCGGTACAACTCGAGGGCGACGTCGCGGACCCTCTCCGCCATCTCCCGGCCGATCAGATCGACGGTCTCGCCGAACGAGATGTTCTCGTCGTGGTCGCCGATCGCCGCCTTGGTCGACGGCGTGTAGATGGGCTCCGGCAGCCGGCTCGCCTCGACGAGGCCCCCCGGCAACTCGATGCCGCACACCGCACCGGTCTTCTCGTAATCCTTGCGCCCGGAGCCGGTGAGGTAGCCGCGCACGATGGCCTCCACCGGCAGCGCCTCGGCCCTGTGCACCACGATGGAGCGGCCGGCGAGGTGCGTGCGTCCCGCGTCGGTGCTGAACGGGTCGGGGTCGATCAGGTGGTTGGGGATGATGCGATCGGTCTGCTCGAACCAGAAGTTGGCGATCTGGGTGAGCACCACGCCCTTGTCCGGGATGGGCGTCGGCAGGACGACGTCGAAGGCGGAGAGCCGGTCGGTCGTCACGATGAGCATCTGGTTGGGCGCGTACTCGTACACGTCGCGCACCTTGCCGCGGCTGAGGAGGTTCCAGGCGGTCTCGTCGGACTCGTACAGGGTGGTCATGATCGGCTCGCTCCTTTCGAGGCGATGAGGTCGAGGAGAGCAGCTGCGGCGGCGCGAGGGCCGGCGGACTCCTGTCCGGGCAGCCCGAGCTGCGTACGCAGCTGCCCGACGAACACGCCGGCCTCGAACGCCGCGGCGAACGTCGCGGCCGCGAGCGCCTCGTGCTGTTCGCGGCGCTGTGCAGGACCGAACGGGTTGGCGAAGTAGCTGTGCGTCAGCCCCGTCGAGGTGGTCGTTCCCTTGCTCATGGCGGCGCCGGCCGCGAACACGCCGAGCGCCGTCGCCTCGTCGGTGAGGCGGTCGACCAGCGGGTGCTCCCCATCGACGGCCTCGTGGTTGTTGGCGTACAGCAGGAAGTCCACCGGGTACCCGCGCAGCACGTCCTCGAGGGTGGTGACCGGCAGCACGACGCGCGCGTTCACGCGATTGGGGCTCATGATGATCGAGCGGTCGAGCTGACCGAAGGCGTAGCCCTGCTGCAGGTCGTCGAGCCTCACGAAGGCGCCGATCTCGGTACCGAAGCCGAGCAGCCGGCCGCCGGGCGCGACCTCCAGGGAGCCCATGTCGTCGGCGATGATGCGCACCTCGCGGACGCGCCCGTCGCCGGCCGCACGCAGGGCCTCCAGCGTCTCGCTCTTGCCGGTGGCCGTGTCGCCGATGAGCAGGACGGTCGCGCGGCTGCCGTCGTCGAGGGTCAACCGGGCGTAGGCGCCGTGGAACGGCATGACGCCACGGTCCATGGCGGCGACGTTGTGCAGCGTGAGGACCATCTTCTTGAGATACCCGAAATAGCCGAAGCGGTCCTCGAGCGGGACCGCCGCCACCAGAAGGCGGCTGCGGCGGTCGTCGTGGAAGACGGTGGGCAGGTCGCCGAAGCGGTCGAGCGCCGCCGCAGGGACGCCGTACAGATACACGGCGCCGGGACCGGCGGCGATCTCCTCGTCCGAGGCCAGCTCGAACAGGTTCGCGAGGCTGAGGCCCAGTCCCATGAAGCGGCGGTGGAAGAACACGAACACCGTCATCCGCCCCACCAGCGCCGGGTAGCAGAGCCACTGCTCGCGCTCGAGCTTGAGCCCGTCGAGCGGGTTCTCCTCCACCTCGGCGAACTGACCCGTGCGCGTGTTCATCGGCGGGTCGAGGAGCAGCGGCGGATAGAGGAGCAGGTCGCGGACGAACGGGATGCCGGTGAGCAGGTCGCGGTACTGCGCCGGGACCGGCCACTTGTGGCACACGGCGTACACACCGACCTCGGCGCCGGCCGCGACCTGGCGCAGCACGCGCGGCCGCGTCCCGGTGATGTTCTCCGCTACATCACGATAGACGGCGCGCACCAGACGGGCCAGCGCCTCGACCGTCTCGGTGAAGCCGCGCAGCGGGCGCTTGTCACCAGGCGCCGGCGGCGCCTCCGCGAGCACCACGAGAAAGCGGTCCCAACGGCGCCAGAAGTCGTAGAGGCCCTCCACGAACTCATGCAGCAGCTCGCGCCTCGCAAGCAGGTCGCCGGGCCCGGCGACGGTGGTCGCGACGCGCTCGAGCGGGTTGTTGGCGAGCAGCCGGAGCAGGTCGAGAAGCCGCCCGCGCCGCGGATCGGCGCCGGCCACGCCGCCGGAGCCGCCGGCGTCCGCGGGCTCTTCTCCCAGTCCGAGCTCGCCGAGAGCGCGCGGATTTCGCGCCTCCAGGCGATCGAGGTACAGACCGAGCACCCGCGCGAACGTCACGCTCTCCACGAGTTCCTGCGTGCTCGCGCATACCGAGCCCTCGGAGTACATGACCGCCTGGCGGTCGTCGAGATCCAGTCGCCGAAGGGACATGCGGCCTCCGTCAGCTCCCCGTCATGAGGCGGCCGCGTCGCCCTGCTCGGAGCCGCAGAACGCGCACTTGCGCGCCTTGTGCGGGATCTCGCTCAGGCACTGCGGGCACTCCTTGACCGTGGGATCGGCGCCTTTCGCGCGTCGTTCCGCCAGCTTGTTCATCGGAACCACGACCACGAAGTAGATCGCCGCGGCGACGAGGAGGAAGGAGATCAGGTAGTTGAGGAACGAGCCGTACCGGATCACACCGTTGCCGATCTCGACCGTGAGGCCGGAGAAGTCCGGCTGCCCGAAGATGGCCGCGACGATCTGCATCAGGATGTCGTCCACGAACGAGGTGACGACGGCGCCGAACGCGGCCCCGATCACCACGGCTACGGCCAGATCGATCACGTTGCCGCGGAGGATGAAATCCTTGAAGCCTTTGATCATGTCGATCCCCCTCGTTCCGGAGCGCCCGACGGGAGCTCACCCGGCCTTGCCGGCGCGTGACTGCGGCCGATGATATCCGGGCGCGGGCCACCGGCCAAGACGTCTCCCGCGACGACGGACGTGGCGAGGGCCGGCGGATACGCTCCGCGCACCCACCGGCCCTCCCAGCCTGCTGAGCCGCCGCGCGCCGTGCCCGGCGCGGCGGCCTTCTCTCGCTACTTCGCCTTTGCGAGGTTCTCGTTCGCGAAGTCCCAGTTGACGAGCTTGTCGAAGAACGCCTGCACGTACTTGGGGCGCAGGTTCTGGTAGTCGAGGTAGTAGGCGTGCTCCCAGACGTCGACCACGAGGAGTGGCGTGACCCCGGGGGCCGCCGGCATCTCGGCGTTGGGCGTGCTCACGATCTTGCAGGCGCCGTTGTCCATGACCAGCCAGGCCCAGCCGGACCCGAAGCGGCCCGCGGCGGCGGCCTTGAAGTCCTCGACGAACTTCTCATGCCCGCCCAGTGCGTCGATCTTCTCTGCGATGGGGCCCGTCGGCGCGCCGCCGCCGCCCGGCTTCATGCAGCTCCAGAAGAAGGTGTGGTTCCACACCTGCGCCGCGTTGTTGAACACCGCCTGTCTGTCCGGCTTGCCGGCGACGGCCGTGATCACATCCTCGAGGCTCTTGCCCGCGAGGTCGGTGCCGTCGACCAGCTTGTTCAGGGTATCGACGTACGTCTTGTGATGCTTGCCGTAGTGGAAGCTGACGGTGCGCGCGGAGTAGTCGGGCTCAAGCGCGTCTTCCGCCCACGGAAGCGGCGGCAGTTCGAACGCCATCGTTCCTCCTTGTCCTCGGGTGGGGGTGACCCCCGTTTCTACGGCCCCCTTTGGGACCGGTGGTGGCCGTGCGGAGGCCGAAGCGTCGTCAGGCGGGCTCCGGCACGTCGATCTCGATGGCGCCGTCCCGCACCCGCACGTCGTAGGTGTGCAGGTCGTGCACCCTGGTCTTCCACTGCAGGCGCTTCTCCAGCTTGAAGAACCGCTGCACGGGCTCGGGGATCTCGTCCTCGGGGCCCATGTCGTGATCGAGCGGCCAGCTGAGGTTGGCGCCGCTGCGGATATCGAACTGGCCGTCATGCAGCGGACAGGTGAGGACCCAGCCCTCGAGAGCGCCCTGGTCGAGCGGGGCGTTCTGGTGGCCGCAGCGGCGGCTGACCGCATACACGTCGCCGTCGTATTCGCAGAGGCAGACCTCACGGTCGGCGGCGCGTACGTACTTCATGCCGCCGGGGGCGATGTCGTCGAGCTTCGCTACTTCGTGCCACATGGTCGGCTCCTCAGACGTCGTCCGGCGGGATCTGGGGCAGGCTGTCGGGGTCGGTCACGTCCTCGTGCACGAAGAGACCGCACCAGCAACGCTTCATCTTGTCGAAGTGCTCGCGATGGTAGGGGATGCACGGGCAGCAGACCAGCATGTCCTCGGCGCGCACGCCGCTGCGCCCCTGGCAGGGGCAGAACGGGGCGCCGTGGTCCTGCTCCAGCTTGACCTCCTGCTCCAGCAGGAAGTCGGCGAGCTCCTCGTCGGGCGTGAACTTGTAACCCAGCGGCCCGACGACACGGTCGAAGAGATAGCGCAGGGATTCCTTGCGCGCTTCACTGCCCATGCTCAGCCTCCCCAGCCCTTGAGGTGCTCGAGGAACTTGTCGGGGCTGTAGCCGACGATGACCTCGCCGTTGATGACCACCACGGGAAAGCGACGGCCACCGCTGAGCGCGTAGGCCTTGTCGGCGACCGCGTCCTGCTCATCCTCGGGAAGCCTGTCGATGTCGACCGACTCGTACGGGATCTCGCCGTCGTCCAGCCACTGCTTGGTCTTGCGGCACCAGGGACAGGTGCTGAGCGCGTAGACGTACACCTCGTCGGCCATGCTCATGACCCCTCGATCTCGACGAGGATCTTGCCCTCTTCCACCTTGAGCGGGAAGGTCGCCAGCGCCAACTCGGACGCGTCGAGGAACACCCCGGTGCGCAGGTCGAAGCGCCAGTCGTGACACGGACAGGTGAGGACGGCGCCTTCGAGCTTGCCGCCCTCCAGCGGGCAGCCCATGTGCGCACATTTGTTGGCGACGGCGAACAGGTCGCCGTCGATGCGGGTCAGGAGCACTCCGACGCCCTTGGGATAGACGGCGACGTAAGCACCGTCACGGACTTTCGCTTCGTCGATGGTGGGGACCCAGGCAGGTCCGGTCACGGCTCACCCCTTCGCTCTCGTCCTTTCACTCCACGGCGACCCGTGGGGCGGGGCCTGTCTCGCCGGCGCCGGGCCGGAGGGCGGCGCCCGCCGCATCACGGGTCGGATGGCAAGCATACCCGGGGTGGTGACGAGACAAACTGACCTGGCCATCCGAGAGGCGCACGTCCGGCGGCGAGCCGCGGCGACGCCGCCGCCGCTACCAGCGCTCGACGTGGACGCGCGCGGCGTCGAAGCGGTCGGAGGGAGCCTTGGTCTCCGCCGGCCAGCCGAACGGGACGATGGCGAACGGCACCACGCTCTCGGGGATGCCGAGGAGGGCGCGGACGCCCTCGACGCGCTCCCGCAGAGGATGGACGCCGAGCCACACGGCCCCCAGGCCGAGGTGCTCGGCCTCGATCAGCAGGTTCTCGGTGGCCGCGGCGCAGTCTTGCTCCCAGAGCTGCGGCCACCTGCAGGCGGTCGGGTCGCCGCAGACGAGCACGGCGACCGGCGCCGACGGCAGCATGCGCGCGTAGGGATGGACCCCCGTGATCGCGCGCCGCGTCTCGCGGTCGCGCACGACCACGAACTGCCACGGCTGCTGGTTGCCGGCCGACGGCGCCGCCATCGCGGCGCGAAGCAGCCGTTCCACCATCTCATCGTCGACCGGGTCGGCGGTGTACTTGCGGATGCTGCGCCGGTTGAGGACGGGGTCGTCCATGCTCACCTCACTGGAAGGTCACGTGCGCTGGCAGGGTATCGACTCGCCCGCCGGCCTGGCAAGCAAGACCGCCGCCTGGCGCGACGTTTGTCAGACGTCCGCGCCGCCGGTATCATCCCGGCAAGGGAACTGCTCACCCTTTCGTCGACCCTCCCCCCGCCACTGCCATGGACACCGCACGCTCACAGTACGACACGATCGTCGTCGGCGCCGGTCCGGCCGGTATCTTCGCGGCCCTCGAGCTGGTCCGCGGCAACGGCTCCACGGTGCTCGTCGTCGAGCGCGGTCCCGACATCTCCCGCCGCGCCTGCCCGGCGCGCAAGACCGGCGTCTGCGCCGGCTGCGAGCCTTGCGACATCACCTGCGGCTGGGGCGGCGCCGGAGCCTTCAGCGACGGCAAGCTCACCCTGACCACCGAGGTCGGCGGCTGGCTCGACGACTTCGTCGGCAAGGCCCGCCTCACCGAGCTCATCGACTACGTCGACGGCATCTGGCGCGAGTACGGGGCGCCCGACTACGTCCATGGCGGCGGCAAGTCGTTCGACACGTTCCGCCGCGAGGCGCTCCTGCACGGTATGACCCTGGTCGAGTCGCCGGTGCGCCACATGGGCACCGAGCGCTCCTACGACATCCTCACGCGCATGCGCGCGGAGCTCGAGGGACAGGTCGAGGTGCTCACGGACTGCCGCGTCGAGCGCATCCTCGTCGAGAAGCCCGCCGGCGAGAGCGATCTGCGCGCCACCGGCGTCCTCCTGGAGGACGGCACACGTCTCACCGCCGGCGCCGTCGTCGCCGCGCCGGGACGTGACGGCGCCGCCTGGCTGATGGAGGAGTGCAAGCGCCTGCACATCCAGATGCGCACCAACCCGGTGGACATCGGGGTGCGTGTCGAGGTCTCCGCGGCGGTCATGGAGCCACTGACGACCGCCCTCTACGAGAGCAAGCTCGTCTACTACACGCCGAGCTTCGACGATCCCGTGCGCACCTTCTGCATGAACCCCTACGGCGCCGTCTCGCTCGAGAATTACGGCGACGTCGTCACCGTGAACGGACACAGCTACGCCGACTTCAAGACCGACCGCACCAACTTCGCCTTGCTGGTCAGCACCGATTTCACGGAGCCGTTCGACGACCCTGTCGCGTACGGCAAGAGCATCGCGCGCCTGGCCAACATCCTCGGCGAGGACATCATCGTGCAGCGCCTCGGCGACCTGCACCAGGGCCACCGCAGCACCATGGACCGCATCCGCAGGGGCACGGTCCAGCCGACGCTCGTGGGCGCCACGGCCGGCGACCTCGCCTTCGTGCTCCCGTACCGGCACCTCACCGACATCCTCGAGATGCTCGCCGCGATGGACAAGCTGGCGCCGGGCGTCAACGGACGCGACACGCTGCTCTACGGGGTCGAGGTGAAGTTCTACTCGGCGCGGCCGGAACTCGACGACGGCCTGCAGACGCCGGTGACGCGTTTGTACGCGGTCGGCGACGGCGCCGGCATCACTCGCGGTCTGATCCAGGCCTCGGCGGCCGGCGTGATCGCCGCGCGCAGCATCCTGAACGGCGGACGGCCCGCGGTCTGATCAGCGCCCGGATTCGCGCCGGCGGTCCAGCGCCGGCTGCGCTCTGCGCGGAAGGCCATGGCGGCGCCCCGACGAGGGTCGATCACTCGCGGCGCCAAAGCCCCGCTCCATCTGCGCCACGGACTAGGCAGTCCCGTGCGCTCTTCGCGCGAAAGCCGCCCGGTAGATGCCCTCATAGTCGGACGCTGAGGCGATCTCGCGCGGGTTGCCCTGCGTCTGTGGGTCTTCCAGGGCGATCCGCGCCAACATCGGTATCTCGTCCTCCACGAAGCCGAGCTCCGCCATGGTCGGGATCCCGACCGCGTTCGTGAGCCGGTCGATCTCCTGTGCGCCGGCGAGGGCCGCCTCCAGCGGGCCCAGGCCCGAGACGTCGACACCCAGCCCTCGGGCGATGCGCGCGTAGCGCTCGGTGCTGGCGGGCGCGTTGAACGCGCTCACCGGACCCAGCAGCCGTGCGGTGAGCGCCCCGTGCGAGCAGTCGTGCACGCCTCCCGCGGACTGGCTCATCGCGTGCGCCGCGCCGGCGCTCTCCGTGCCGTAGGCCATGCCGCCGAGCGTCGCCGCGTGGGCCATCCCGGTCCGGGCGGCGATGTCCGCACCGTCGGCGACCGCGACTTCCAGCCAGGCTCCGACGAGCTCGATGGCATGCAGCGCGACAGCGTCGTTGAAGGGCTGATGGTAGTCACACGTGTAGCACTCGACCGCGTGCGAGAGGGCGTCCATCCCGGTGGCGGCGGTCACGGCCGCGGGAAGGCCGAGCATGAGCTCGGGGTCGACGAGCGCCGCATGGGCGGCGATGAGCGGCGTACCGCCGACGTTGAACTTGACGCGGCGGACGGGATCGGTGACCACGGCCCACAGCGTGACCTCGCTGCCGGTGCCGGCGGTGGTCGGAATGGTGATGAGCGGCGGCACCCGGTGCCGGATCGGATCGTGCCCCCACTCGTACCGCGCGATGGAGCCGCCGTGGCAGGCGACGACGCCGACCGACTTGGCGGTGTCCATCGGTGAGCCCCCGCCGAGCGCGACCAGACCGTCGCAACCCCGCTCGGCGTAGAGCGCCGCCGACCGGTCGATGAGCGCGATGTCCGGATTGGGCAGCACCTCGTCGAAGAGCACCGCGTCCGGCAGCTGGGCCAGGACGCGTTCGGCGAGCCCGGAGGCCACAACGCCGGCGTCGGTGACCAGCAGCGGTCGCCGCATGCCGAACTCGGCCGCAAGCTCGCCCAGACCCGCCACCGCACCCGCCCCGTGCACGATCCTGGTGGGCACCTCGACGGTACGGATCGCTTCGACTTCCACGCCCAACGGTTCCGCCCCCTTCTTCATGCTCTGCGCGGGCACACGATCCTCGACGCCGCCTCTCGTCGCAGCCGGCGAATGGACATCAAGCTATAGCGCGAGCCCCACGCGTTCAAGCTGGACCCATCGCGGCCAAGATGGAAGAGACGTCGCCGGGGTGGTCACGCCCCGGGCAGCACGATGCCTCCGCCGACCCACTCCGCCGGCAGCACGCCCTCGATGGGTCGTTCGATGATCTCCTCCACGCGCCGCCGCACTTCCGCCGCCTCCGCCTTCCGGGCGTGCGCCCCGGCCAGCGCCGCGGGACGGTGCACGAAACGCTGGAGCCGCGCCGCGAAGCGAGCATCCAGGCCCACCAGCCTGTTCCCGTCCACGAGCTTGTCGGCAAGGTAGACGACCGCGGCTTCATCCACGTCGTCAGAGGCGGCGTCCAGGACCATGTGCCGCCGGACGACGCCCGCAACGCGGCCGTAGCCCAGTCGTTCCAGCCGGTCGGCGCCCACATCGGCGTGCTCGGGCTCCGAGCGCGCGAGGTCGTGGAGCAGGGCGCCGGCGCGGACCAGCCCCGCGCAGAGGTGCTGATCGCGCTCATTGAGGGCGGCGGCGAGTGCGGCCGCCACCGCCGCCACCGCTCGCGAGTGGGCGACGAGCGCGGACGGCGTGCCTCGCTCCCCCAGGAGCTCGAGGCAGCGCGCCTCGTCTGGCAGCACCTCGCCCGCTGCCCGCTCGCGGATACGCGACAGGTCGTCCGGCGTGTCGGCGTCGAGCAGCACGCCGGGGTCGTCCACCTCAAGCAGCAGCGACGATGCGGCGTACCGCATCAGCAACTCGCGCAACCCGCCGGGAGGATCCTCGCCGAGGATCTCCTCGCGCAGTGCCGTGGAGATCAGCGGGGGGTGCCCCGTCGCTTCGTCGTACGCCGGGTACACGACGCTGATCCCGTCCCCGGGTGGGCCGGTCCGCGCGGCGTCGGCGGCCGGTCGGCGCGCCCGCGCCAGCCGTCCGACCGTCTCAGGCCGGACCAGGGGCACATCGGCCGGCAGCAGGAAGAAGCGCGAGACGCCGAGGTCCAGCGCCGCCACTCCGGCCTGGACCGACGAATACATCCCGTCGTCGAACCGCGGGTTGAACACGGTCCGGGCACCGACGCGGGCAGCAGACGCCGCGACCTCGTCGCCGCGGTGACCGGTCACGACCACCACGTCGTCGACGCCCACCGCGGCGAACGGCTCCACCGCCCGCTCGAGCAGCGTACGGCCGGCGGCCTCGAGCCCCGGCTTGAACTCGTGCATGCGCGACGAGCGCCCGGCCGCGAGGACGATCGCCGCCAGACGCTCCATCACTCAGCCGCCCGCGCCCGACCGCACCAGGACCATCTCGGCGGCGATGCTGACGGCGAGCTCCGCCGGCGTCTCGGCTCCGATGGCGAGACCGACCGGCGAGTGGATGCGACCGATGGAGTGGTCGTCGAAACCGGCCGCGCGCAGCGCCGCCTCCATCGTCGCACGCTTGGAGCGGCTGGCCATGAGGCCGACATAGCGGGCGCCGACGCGCAGGGCCTGCTCGAGCACGCCGAGATCGTGGACGTGACCATGGGTCACGATCACGACGAAGGTCTCCTCGTCCGCCCCCACCGCCGCAAGCGCGCCCTCGAACGGCCTCGCGACCACGGTCGTCCCGGGGAGACGCGCAGGCGACGCGAACTCCTCGCGGTCGTCGACGACGACGACGCGAAAACCCAGCCCGAGGAGCACGGGCGCAAGAGCCTGCCCGACGTGACCTGCGCCGCACACGACGGTGAGCGCCGGCGGGTCCAGGCGCTCCACCACCGCGCTGCGTCCGTCGGCGAGGTGAGTCACTCCGTGAACGGCAGCAGTGTGGGCGCGGATCTCCCCGGCGGCGCCCACAGCCGCGCCGACGTGCCGGCCATCGGTGTGGAGGGCGCCGTGCTCGACGCCGGCGATCTCGCCGGGCCGGCCGGTGGGCAGCACGGTGACGTACCAGGCGCGGCGCGCGGCGCTACGCGCCTCACGCAGCGCGGCGCATACCTCGAGCAGCTCAGCGTCCCGCGGCCGCACGTACGTGACCAACACCTCCGCGACGCCGCCGCAGAGCATCTGCTCGGCGCTGCGCACGTCGGTGCCGCCGAGCTCCGTACGCACGCGGCGCGAGCGGCGCTCGGCGAGCGCCTCCGCGGCGGCATGCGTCATGCTGTGCTCGAGCAGGCCGCCGCCGATGCTCCCGGCGATGGAACCATCGCTCCGCACCAGCATCTCCGCGCCTGCCGCACGGGGCGTCGAGCCCTGCTCGGCGACGAGCGTGACCAGGGCGAACTCGCGTCCCGCCTCCAGCATCGCCAGCGTCTCATCAAGGATCTCGTACATCGGCGACCTCCCGACGACGATTGTACAGGGACGCGATCGGGGCAACCGCCCCCCACACTGAACGCACCGGCGGCCGCGCGATTGTCAAAGCGCGGCCGTCCTCCTATGATTTCGAAAAGGGATCGTCCTTTTGTCCGATCAACCCCCCTCGGCCGCCACTGGGCTTCGCGCGTCCTCACGCGCTCCGTCCCGGCGGCCGCTGCGGTCAAGCACAACGGAGGGAGACCATCGTGCCCGGCACCGTCGTCGTCGGCGCCCAGTGGGGTGACGAGGGCAAAGGCAAGATCACCGACCTGCTGGCCGAGAAGGCCGACGTGGTGGCGCGCTTCCAGGGCGGCAACAACGCCGGCCACACCATCGTCCGGGACGGCGAGGAGTTCAAGTTCCATCTGATCCCCTCGGGCATCCTGTACGAGGCCAAGACCTGCGTCATCGGCAACGGCGTCGTCATCGACCCGCACATCCTGTTCGGCGAGCTCGAGGCCCTGCGCGGACGCGGCATCAGCGGCGACAACCTGCGCGTCAGCGGCGACGCTCACCTGATCATGCCGTACCACCTGCTGCTTGACGGAGCCAACGAGCAGCAGCTCGGCAAGTACAAGATCGGCACCACCGGCCGAGGTATCGGACCGTGCTACGTGGACAAGTACACGCGCATCGGCATCCGCGTGCAGGACCTCCTCGACGAGAAGATCCTGCGGCGCAAGGTCAAGACGGCGCTGCAGGAGAAGAACTTCCTGCTGCAACGCTACGACATCGGCGTCCTCGACCCCGATCAGGTGACCGACGAGCTTCTGGGCTACCGCGAGCGCTTCGAGCCCTTCATCTGCGACGCGAGCCTGCTCGTCAACGCGGCGCTCGACGAGGACAAGCACGTCCTCTTCGAGGGCGCCCAGGGGGCGCTCCTCGACATCGACTTCGGCACCTACCCGTTCGTCACCAGCAGCAACACGGTCGCCGGCGCGGCGTGCACCGGCGCCGGCGTCGGCCCCACGCGCATCGACCATGTGATCGGCGTCGCCAAGACGTACACCACGCGTGTGGGCGAGGGGCCCTTCCCGACCGAGCTCTTCGACGAGGTCGGTGCGGCGATGCGCGACGTGGGGCACGAGTTCGGCACGACCACGGGGCGCGAACGCCGCTGCGGCTGGCTCGACCTCGTCGCCCTCAAGTACGCCGTGCGCCTCAGCGGCATCACGCATCTGGCGCTCACCAAGCTCGACGTGCTCACCGGCCTCGAGACGCTCAAGGTATGCACCCGGTACAAGGCCGGCCGCCGGGTGCTCGACGAGTTTCCTCTGCTCCAGGCCGACTTCCACCACGCCCAGCCGCTCTACGAGGACCTCCCCGGCTGGACGGAGGACCTCCGCGAGTGCGAGACATGGCAGGACCTGCCGCAGGCGGCCCGCGACTACGTCCAGTACATCGCGGAGTCCACCAAGACGCGCGTGAAGTTCATCGCCGTGGGCCCCGGCCGCGACGAGACGATCGTCCTGCCGCGGAGCATCGGCCGCGGCGGCGCCGTCTGACGGGGATCCGCCGCACACGGCACCGACGAAGCACTCTCCCACAGGGGTCTCGTAGCCCTCGTCTTCCTTTGACCGGCAGCCCCCGCGGTAGGAGACTAGGCAGCGCGGCGTCTGCTCACCAGGCCACGCGCCGTCTGATCGCGTCTCGAG
>CAZJGT010000045.1:0-15128 GCA_964545565.1 uncultured Thermoleophilia bacterium | reverse complement strand
CTCACGGCGGTCTTACGCGTAACCGCCTGATCGAGCCGCTCGTGCGGCCTGCGTCACCCGATCCGATCGCTCAAGAGCGCCTGCCGGGGCAACGCCTACATGACGTTGACAGCGAGTGTCCTCGACGTAGGATGGGCACTATTCCACCCGGGTGGGTGGAACACTGAACGGCGGGACAGCCGTTGGGAAGGGGGCGAGACGTTCTCGTCGGCGGCCGGACGTGCTCGGTCCGTGTCGCGGACCCACACTCACGCATCACCATGGGGAGGACAGTGAGAATGAGAAGAACGGTACTGGCACTGCTTGTCGCGGTCGTTGTGGCCCTGGCGTTCGCGACGACGGCTTCGGCGCACAAGCGCTGCGCCACATCCCTGAGGCTACCCGACGACTTCAGCTACATCGGCGCGCCCGTCCACTCGTACACGACGGCGTCCGGCCACGTCGTCCACTACATCGACGAGGGCGAGGAGTGCTGGCCTACCGCCGTGCTGATCGGCGGCGCCGGTACGGGGGTACAAGCCTTCGAGCTCACCCAGTTCGCCCGCGACCTGCGGCTCAAGCTGCATGTGCGCCTGATCTGCGTGGAGCGCAACGGGTTCGGCATGACCGAGTTCGAGCCGGCGGACGCCGGCGGCAACCTGATCGCCGCCGACGCGGGCGACGACGCGCTGGCGCTGGGCGATCCGGTGAAGACGCGTGAGATGTACGCGTCCGATGTGCTCGCCGTCCTCGACAAGCTGCGCGTGCGCAAGTTCAGCGTGATCGCCATCTCCGGCGGCGGACCCTACTCCGGCGAGCTTGCGCGGCAGGCCGGGTCACGCGTGAAGTCGGTGCATCTGGCCGTCGCCGTGAACCAGTCGGCGCCGGGGATCGGGTATCCCAACCCCGCGTATCTCGCGGCGATGAGAAGCTACATCCTGAACCCCATGGTGTGGTGGGACATGACCGGCACCACCGCCGACCTGATCCCCGGCTGGCAGGAGCGCGCGTATGATGAGGCGGCTTGGGCCGCCTTCGTGCGCGGGCAGGACGCCGACCCGCACGCGGTGGCGATGGACTACACCGTCTTCAAGCAGATCCCACCGGACGTCTCGATGGTCTCGGCCCCGCTGTTCACGTACTACGGGCTCAAGGACACCACCGTACCGCCTGCGCAGCGCGACGCCTGGATCGCCGCCTACGCGTCCACGAGGCATCTCACGCAGCGTGACTACGCCGATGGGGTGCACGACGTGCAATACCGCCACTGGGACCAGATCCTGCTCGACGTGGCCGGCTACGGCGACCACCTCATCATCGCCTACAAGGGCCACACGCGTGTGATCCCCGAGAGTGCGTGGCCGCGGTATCAGGCGCGCGGCGCCATCCTCGGCATGCAGGCGTGGGTCACGGCGAAGCCGCCGGTGGACTGACTCACGCGAGGCGTCCCGTCGGGCACAGGCCCGGCGGTGACGAAGACGGAAGGCGGGGCGCGACCCGTGGGTGAGGTCGCGCCCCCGCCTCTCTCGCGCGGGTACGGTTGGGCGAACGATCAGTCGAGGACCGTCTCGCGCTCCCACGGCGACGTCCTGTAGGCAGCCTCCGGCTGTGGCCGGAAGGCGGGCTGCGGACCGCTGCCGGGCCGGCGCGCGGCGGGGCGATGCCCCTCGACCGAGACGTCCGGCAGCCACTCGAGCCAGCGCGGCAGATACCAGTTCCGCTCGCCGAGCAGCTCCATCGTGGCCGGCACGATGACGCTGCGGACCACGGTGGCGTCGATCAGCACGGCCACCGCGAGCCCGAAGCCCATCTGCTGGAACATGACCAGCTCGCCGGTCGCCATGCCGCCGAACACGCAGACCATGATGGCCGCGGCGCCGGTGATGATGCTGCCGGTGCGGCCGAGGCCGTAGCCGACCGCTTCACGCGTGTCTCCCGTGAGGTCGTAGCGCTCCTTGATGCGGCTGAGCAGGAAGACCTGGTAGTCCATCGAGAGGCCGAACAGCAGGCTGAAGAGGAACAGGGGGACCCAGGCCTCGATCGTGTCGACCTGCGTGAGCCCGAGCAGCGAGGCGCCGACGCCCTTCTGGAACACCAGGACCATGAGGCCGTAGGCGGCGCCGACCGAGAGGAGGTTCATGGCGATCGCCTGGGCCGGGATGACGACGGACCGGAAGGCGACCAGCAGGAGCACGAAGCTCAGGCTGAGGACCACGGCCAGGGCGACGGGCATCCACTGGTCGAAGAAACCGAGGTAGTCGACGACGCCGGCGGTGTTGCCGGTGACGTACACCCTGGTGGCCAGATCGCCGAACGCTTGAGGAACGATCTCGCTGCGGAGCTCACGCACCTGCGCCTGCGTCGCCTCGCCGGCCGGGTCGCCGGCGAGCGTCGTGGTGACGAGCGTCAGGTCGCCGGCCTCGTTGGGCGTGACCTGGGCGGGGCCGAAGCGGCCGTCGCTCTTCATCGCCGCTTGCAGGCGCTCGATGCCTTGCCGGACCTCGTCCGAGCGAGACTGACCGTCGACGACGATCATCAGCGGATTCGCCGTGCCGAGGGTGAAGTCGCGGTCGAGGATGTCCCAGCCCTGCTTGGCGTACTCGGTGGCGGGCAGGTGGGCCGCACTCGCCGTGTTGTTGCCCTCCTTCATCATGACGACGGGGGCTGCGACCACGAGCAGGGCCGTGACGGCGACCGCGAGCCAGATGACGGGGCGGCGCATGATGCTGTGCGCGAGCCGCTCCCAGAGGCCGCCGGAGCCGTTGGCACGCTTGAGGGCGAGGCGCCCGACGAAGGGTACGCGCAGCGCGTTGACCTTGTCGCCGAGCAGGCTGAGGAGGGCCGGCAGGGCGATCAGGGTGCTGAGCAGCGTGGTGAAGACGACCAGCATCACGCCGACGCCCATGCTGATCATGATGTCGAGCGGGATGATGACCATGCCGGTCATGGCGAGCACCACGGTCATGCCGCTGAAGAAGATGGCGCGATTGGCGGTGGCCCCGGTGGCCGCGATGGCGTCGATCTTGGCGAGGCCGCCGGCACGCTCCTCCCGGTAGCGGCTGATCACGAACAGCGTGTAGTCGATGCCGACCGCGAGGCCCATCATCGTGAGGATGTTCAGCACGAACGTGTTCATCGGGTAGACCTGGCCGATCAGGGCGGTCATGGCGAGGGCAAGCACGATGCTGATGATGCTGAGCAGCAGCGGCGTGCACGCGGCGAGCAGGGCGCCGAACACGATGAGCAGCACGATGAGGGCGGCGGGCACGCCGAAGATCTCGCCGCGCTGCAGGTCCTTCTCCGCCAGCTTGGTGAACATCTCGTTGATGCTGGCATCACCGGTCTGGGCGACCGTGAAGCCTCGTCCTTCGGCCGCCGTCACGGTCTCGTGCAGCCGGTCGACGTTCTGCAGCGCATCGTCGATGCTTCCCGCCATGGCGACGGCGATGAGGGTCGCGCGCTGGTCCTTGGAGACCGCCGTGGGGTCGTTCGTCTGGTAGTAGGTCGAGACGCTCTCGACCACCTCGGGGCCGAGTCCGGTGATGCGGCCCGAGAGGTCGTCGACATAGGCGCGGAACGCGGGGTCGTCGACCGTGGCGGTAGCCGAGCGCACGATCACGAAGTCGGTCACCTGCCGAGGGCCGGTCAGGCGCTGCTCGAGGAGCTCCTGGCCGACGAGGCTGTCGGGCTTGGCGGCGCGGAACTTCATGTCGGAGGTGAGCCCGCTGCCCAGGAGCGTGCTCAGCGCGAGCAGCGCCAGGACGACGAGCGCCGCCCAGGCGCCGAGCGTGTGCCACGGGTGCATGGCGCTGGTGCGCGCCAGGCGCTCGGTGAAGCCGGTGCGCGATCTTGGGTCTCGTGTGGTCTTCATGCTGTTCCCCCTGGCTCAGTGGAAGGGTTGGACTGCTGCGCGATGTGGGACCTCAAGACGCGGAGGACCACATCGGGCTGGTCGACGTTGCTGATGAAGCCGTCGGCGCCGGCCCGGAGTGCGGGCTCGCGCAGGTCCGGCCGCGGCCCGAGGACGACGATGTGCAGTCCCGGGGCGACGTTGCGCAGCGCTGCGAGGACGGCGTCGGCCGCAGGCGCGATCAGGCGCCAGGCGACGATCAGGAGGTCCGGCTGCAGCACCTCCACCTCCCGCTGCAGCGCCGGAGCGCCGGCGACGTCGCCGACCACGCGGGCGTCGAGGCTCTGGGTGGCGAGCCCGCACAGCGCGGCGCGGACGGCGGGATCGCCGTCGGCCACGACGATCCGCATCGCGATGGCTTCCTCTTGCCGGTTCGTGCTCATGAGCTGAGACTAGGGGAGCGCGTCCTCGAAGACGCCCGCCGGCCGGAGAGAATCGCGACTGGCGCCGGGGACAGTCCTGACGCTGGTCAGCCGGCCAGGGCGGTCTCGGGTCCGAGGCACGCTCCGCCGGTCGGGGCGTGTTGCGCTGGGGTATCCTTGAGCAGTCGGTGCAGCATCCCCGAGGGAGCGCGGAGCGTGAGCGGCGAGAGAGAGAACACGGGCGAGGGCGGACGCATCCGCGTCATGATCGTCGACGACCACGCCGTGGTCAGGAGCGGACTCTCGGCCTTCCTCCTTGCGTATGACGACCTCGAGTACGTCGGCGAAGCCGCCGGCGGCGCCGACGCCGTGCAGAGGTGCGCCGCCCTTCGGCCGGACGTCATCCTCATGGACCTCGTCATGCCCGGCATGGACGGCGCCGAGGCCACGAGGCTCATCAAGGAGGTGTGCCCCTCGGTCCGGGTCATCGCCCTCACGAGCTACAAGGAGGACGACCTCGTGGAGGGTGCGCTCAAGGCCGGGGCCCTGAGCTACCTCCTCAAGAACGTCTCCGCCGACGAGCTGGCGGGCGCCATCCGGGAGGCGCATGTGGGCCGCCCGACGCTCGCCCCGGAGGCGGCCCAGGTACTCATCAACGCGGCGACCGGGCCGGTCCAGGACGAAGGTCTCACGTCGCGGGAGCTCGAGATCCTCGGCCTGATGATCCACGGGCACAGCAACCCCGACATCGCCGAGAAGCTCTTCGTCAGCCGATCGACGGTCAAGTTCCACGTGAGCAACATCCTCATGAAGCTGGGGGTCAAGACGCGCACCGAGGCGGTCGCCCTGGCCGTGCAGCGGAGGCTCGTGGAGTGAGGCCGCGCCGACTCCGCCGCCGCAGAAGGGCGCGGCGCGGCGCTCGCCGAGGCACGCTGGGCATCGCGCTCCTGCTCACCTGCCTGGCTCCGGCGGGCGGCCTTCTCGTGGGCGCTTGCGGCGGAGACGAGGCTCCGGACGCGTCGTCGAGCAACCGCCGCGTGCAGCTCGTCTACCAGGACTGGCGCACCGAGTGGTTCCCGCCCATGGTGCAGCGGGAACTGCAGCGCTTCCAGGCCCGCAATCCCGACCTCAGCGTGTATTACACCCCCGATCCGGAGAACCTCATCGACCAGATGCCGCTCGACATGCAGGCCGGCAACGCTCCCGACGTGTTCCAGGGCTGCTGCGGCTTCTTCCCCGGGTGGGCGCAGACGGGCCACGTGCTCGATCTGAGGCAGTACGTCGAGCACGACCTCGACAAGGCGATCGTGGCCGATTGGGACCCGGCGCAGTATGAGGCCATGTTCGACGCCGGCGGCCGGCAGTTCGGCGTACCCAAGTACCAGGGCACGCTCGCCCTCTACTACAACAAAGACATCTTCGACCGCTACGACGTCGCGTATCCCGACGGCTCCTGGGACCACGACGACTACCTCGCCGCCATGAAGAAGCTGACCCGCGATACCGACGGCGACGGCACGACGGACCTCTGGGGCAGCATGATCGACATCGGCTGGGACAGGCTCCAGGTGCACGTCAACTGCTGGGGCGGCCATATCGTGGACCCTGTCGACCCGACGATGTGCGACCTCGACGGCCCGCGATCACTCGCCGCCCTTGAGTGGATACGCGCGCGCATGTGGGACGACAAGGTCATGGCGACGTCCACCGACGTCAACAACGTGGGCACGGCGACGGCCTTTGCCGAGGGCAAGCTGGCCATGGTCGAGGACGGATCCTGGGCGCTCAAGGAGATCCTCGAGGGCGCATCCTTCCGCATCGGCGTGGCGCCGATGCCGTCGGGGCCGGCGGGACGGATCACCCTGAGTACCACCGACGGCTTCGGCATCTACGCCGGCACGCGTCATCCCGATGAGGCGTGGCGACTCGTCAAGTTCCTCGTCAGCAAGGAGTATGCACTGGCCATGGCCGAGGCCAACCTCCTGCAGCCGGCCCGGCTGTCACTGGTACCGGAGTGGGAGCGACTGGTCGAACGGCAGTACCCGAAGAAGGCGGAGGCCATGGATCTGACCGTGTTCTCCGACCCGCACCGCGTCGGCTACTCGGTGGTCCAGGAGACGTTCCCCCACGGCATGGAGCAGGCGACGCATCTCCTCGACGACGCCTTCACCAAGATCTTCACGCTCGGACAGGCGGACGTCGGCATCCTGCGCGCCGTGAGCCGACGCATCGAGGCGACGCAGTCCGGCGCCTCCGCTCAGTAGGCGGGCGGGTGGTCACGACGATGCGCCCGCGGTGGACGTATGTCCGTTTGAGGACGCGGATCCTCGCGTGGTCGTTCATCCCGACCGCCGTCATCCTCCTGGCCGTGGCGATCGTCGCCGTCTACGCCTACGGCCGCGTGACGGAGCAACAAGCGATCCAGCGAAACCAGGAGCTGGCGCGCCTCTCGGCTGCGAACCTGGCCTCCGAGGTGAGCCAGTTCGCGCTCGATCTCGATGGTCTCACCCGGCAGGCGGCCGTCGCCGGCGGTCGCTCCGGCCGGCAGGCGGGAGCGCTGGCCGCCGCCGCGAACCAGCTCTCGGTGTTCGACGCCGGGACCGTCATCCTCGACGATCACGGGGTCCTGGCCGCGGCGTGGCCGGAGCGTCCGGACGACATCGGCGAGGACTGGTCGTCGCGCCCCTACTTCGTCCAGCTCCTCAGCTCGTCCCGGCCCGTCTACTCCGACGTCGTCGGCGACGGAGCCGGCGGCGCGCAGGTCGTCGCGGTCGCGGTGCCGATCACCGGGCCCGGTGGAGAGTTCAACGGCGTCCTCGCCGGCATGTTCCGCCTGGGCGCGACCTCGGTCAGCGCGCTCTACGGCGACATCGCCAAGCTGCGCGTCGGGGTCAGCGGCGACGTGTACGTCGTCGACGGCGAAGGGCGCGTCATCGAGCATCCGGACCCGGCGCTCATCGGCACGGATCTCACCTCGCAGAAGGTGGTCCGTGGCGTCGTGGGCGGCGAGGCCGGGGCGGAGCGCACCCGAGACCTCGACGGCAAGGACGTGGTGGCCGGCTACGCCCCGGTCCCGGGGACGACCTGGGGCCTGATCGCGGTCGAGGATTGGTCGACGCTGATCCGTCCGTCCCGGGGGTACCGCACCTTCCTCATCGTTCTTCTCGTGCTCGGGGTCCTCATCCCTTCGGCGGTCGTCGCGCTCGGCGTGCGCCGCCTGACACGCCCGGTGCATGCGCTGACGCAGGCGGCCAGACGGGTGGCGGACGGCGACTTCGAACACGCCGTCGACATCCGCACGCACGACGAGCTGCAGGAGCTGGGGCGGCAGTTCAACGAGATGTCCGTCCAGCTTCGTGACTCGTACGCCGAGCTCGACCGGAGGGTCGCATCCCGCACGCAGGAGCTCGCCACCCTGAACGCAGTGGCGGCGGTGGTCAGCCGGTCGCTCGATCTGGGGCGCATCCTGGAGGACGCGCTGGCCGAGATCATCCCGGAGCTCGGCTTCGCTGCGGGAGCCGCGTTCGTCGCGCCCGGCGGCAAGGACGATGATCGTGCTCTGACGTTGGTGGCGGGTCAGAACCTCCCCGCCCCCGTCGCCGCCGCCCTCGAGGCCGGCGCGCCGGAGGTTCTGCAACGGTGCTTGGAGACGCCCGGCGCGCGGGCTCAGCTTCTGGACATTGCGGTCTTTGCGGGCGGAGGCGACCCGAGCCCGTGGGAGGAGGCGCGCTGGCGGTCCGCCGTGGAGATCCCGCTCGCCGCCAAAGGGACGGTCTTCGGCGCTCTGGTGCTCTTTGCGGGCGACCTGCAGCTCACGCCCGAGCAGCTCGCCTCGCTGTCGGGCCTCGGCACCCAGATCGGCATGGCGGTCGACAACGCCCGCCTCTATGAACAGGCGGAGGAGTCGGCGGCGGCGATGGAGAGGAACCGTCTCGCGCGCGACCTTCACGACGCCGTCAGCCAGACGCTGTTCTCCGCCTCCTTGATCGCGGAGATCCTCCCGCGGCTCTACGAGCGTGATCCGCAGCAGGGCAGAGAGAAGCTTGAGGAGCTGCGGCAGCTCACCCGGGGCGCGCTCGCCGAGATGCGCACGCTCCTCCTCGAGCTTCGCCCCGCATCGCTCGCCGCGGCCGCCCTGCCCGATCTGCTGAAGCAACTCGGCGAGGCCATCGCCGGCCGTTCGCGCATCCCGGTCGACATCTGCGCGGATGCGGCCCCCGACGTGCCGGCGGAGGTCGGCGTCGCGCTCTACAGGATCGCGCAGGAGGCGCTCAACAACGTGGCCAAGCACTCCGGCGCCGGGCGCGCGAGCGTGGTGCTCCGGGTCCGCGACGACGAGCTCGAGGGCGGAGCCCTCGAGCTCGTCGTGACGGACGACGGGGACGGTTTCGACCCCGCTTCCGTGCGGCCGGGCAGTCTCGGGCTCGGCATCATGGCCGAGCGCGCCGCGGCCATCGCCGCCACGCTCGAGGTCGACTCGAGTCCCGGAGCGGGTACCCGCGTGCGCACCGTGTGGCGTGTGCATGCGCGGCCGGGGGCGGCCGTCACCGACGGCTCGGCGAGCGCCCCCTTCTGACCGGCGGGAAGAGCCGGGCCCTCATCCCGTACCTCGGAGCCCGGTCAGACGGCCAGGTCTCGGACCGGTCATCTCGAGGGCTGTAGAACCGTCCCCCTGCCGGGCGCTCGGGGCGCTCGACTTCTCTACGCTCTGAGCAAGGCCACCGAAGGAGGCATCATGAGTTCCGCAGTCGGCACGCTCACACGCGTCTCAACGAGGCGCAGGAGCATCCCCTCCACGTTCTGGTACTGGGTGGCCGCGGCCATCGTCTTCCTGGGGCTGGGCCTGGGCACGGCGTGGGGCGTCGTCAGCACCGTGAAGACACACGACCGCGCCTCCGCGCTCCCCCGGACCAGCACCCCGGGTACCCTCGCGGTGACGGCCGGAGACGAGTCGAGCCGGCTCATCTACTTCGAGGGAGAGGGCAGGCCGAGCCTGGACGAGCTGGGCCTGAGGGTGACCGCACCGGACGGCACACCCGTGCCCGTGGAGCCGTATCGGGCGATCATGGAGTACGACATCGCCGGCTGGGTCGGATCGCCGATCGCCTCCTTCGCGACCCCCGTACAGGGAACGTACACGGTCGCCGCGGAGCGGTCGGCCCGGCAGGGCGACATCTCCGTCGGCGGCAACTTCGTCCGCACGCAGGCGCTCAGCATCGTCGGGGCGCTGGCGCTCATCCTGGTGAGCTTCGCGGTCGGCATCACGCTTGTCGCTGTCGTGTCGGTCAGGCGCTGCTCAGGAAACGGAGCGTCCCGGCCGTGCTCCTGACCCGGCGCGGTCCTTGAGGATCCGCTCCGCGGCCAGCTTGCCGGGCGCGCCCATCACGCAGCCGCCGGGATGGGTGCCCGAGCCGCACTGGTAGTAGCCGGCGATCGGCGTGCGGTACTGCGACCAGCCCGGCGCCGGCCGGAAGAAGTACATCTGCGGCGCGAAGAACTCGCCGGCGAAGATGTTGCCCTCCGAGAGACCGACCGTGCGCTCGATGTGGAGCGGGGTCACCACCTCGCGTTGGAGGACGAGGTCGCCGAACCCCGGGAAGAACGACTCGAGCGTGCGCTGCACGGTGTCGCCCAGGTTCTCCTCCTCGGCGTCCCAGTCGCTCTCGCGCAGGTGGTACGGGGTGTACTGGACGAAGCACGACATGACGTGCTTGCCGGGGGGCGCCATGTCCGGGTCGATGGTGCTCTGGATGGCGCCGTCGATGTACGGCCGCGAGCTGTACCGGCCGTACTTGCCCTCGTCGAAGGCGCGCTCGAGATAGTCCATGGACGGCCCGATGTTCAGGAAGCCGCGGTAGATGTCCTCGCGGCCGGGCAGGGCCGGGTACTCCGGCAGCCTGTCGAGCGCGAAGTTCACCTTGGACGACGTGCCCTGGAAGCGCAGGCGCCGAACGCTCTCCACGAGGTCGTCGGGGAGCTCCCGCGGGTCGACCAGGTCGAGGAACGTATGGCGCGGGTCGAGGGCGCTCACCACCGTGCCGGCGCGGAACTCGGTGCCGTCCGCCAGCGCGACGCCCGTGGCCCGGCCGCCCTTGGTGATCACCGCCGCGACCGGCGCCTCGAGGCGGATCTCCGCGCCGTACGACTGCGCGGCGCGGGCGAGCACCTGGGTGAATCCGCCGTTGCCCTTCTTGTGGAAGGCCCAGGTGCCGAACTCGCCGTCGTGCTCGCCCAGCGAGTGGTAGAGCAGCACGAGGCCGGACCCCTGCGAGCGCGGCCCGACCGTGGTGCCGATGGTGCCGGAGCTCGCGAGGTAGCCCTTGACGATCTCCGACTCGAAGTAGTCGTCGAGGAAGTCGGCGGCGCTGCCGGTGAGCAGCCGGACGGCGTTGTGCAGGGTGCGCTTGTCCATGCCGCGGAACCGCTGCCCCAGCCGCGCGAGCGCCAGCCGTTCCTCCGGGTCGTCGCTGAAGAGGTCGGGTGGCGCCTGGTCGAGCAGCGGCTTGAGCGCCCGGCAGACCATGCCCAGGTCGTGACCGTACTGGCCGTAGGCGTCGGCGTCGTGCTTGCTGTGGCGGGCGATCTCCCTGACCTTCTGGTCGTGATCCCTGGTCAGCCACAGGTAGTCGCCGTCCTCCGTGGGCGCGAAGCTCGACGACATCATGAGCGGCATGAAGCCGTGCTTGGTGAGTTCCAGGTCGTGGACGATCTGCGGCCGGAGCAGGGAGAGGGCGTAGGAGAAGGTGGTGAACCAGAAGCCGGGACGCAGTTCCTCGGTGATGGCGGCGCCGCCGACGAGATGGCGTTGCTCCAGGATCAGCGTGCGCAGGCCGGCCCTGGCGAGGTAGGCGCCGTTGACGAGGCCGTTGTGGCCGCCGCCGACGACGATGGCGTCATACGTGCGGTCGGTGGGTGTCGTCTTCTTCGTCGTCATCTCAGGCCGTCTTTCGCTCCGGGTTGTAGAGCGGCAGCCGCGCGACGCGTGCGGCGACCTGCTCGTAGTGGTGATCCACCGTGAGTTCGAGCTTGACTCCCGTTCCGGGATCCGCGGACGCCGGGCGCACGCGGGCGATGGCGATGTGGCGCTGCAACACCGGCGAGTACATGAAGCCGGTCGCGTAGCCGACCTGCTCCCGATGGTCGTCGTCGTAGACGATCCAGTCTTCGATCACCGGGGTGTGGTCCTTGGGCGGGATGAGGCCGGCCTCGTCGTAGACCCGGTCGTAGTCCTGCCAGTCGACGACGAGGCCGCGCATCGCCCAGCGCGAGGTCTTGCCGGCGATCTCGCGCTCCAGCGCGCGCCGGCCGATGAAGGCGCGGTCGTCGCGCCCCAAGTCGCGGAACATCCAGCGCCAGCCCAGCTCGATCGGCGTGGAGCGGTGGGCGTCGTTCCAGGCGTAGCGGCTGGAGTCGAAGTCGGCGTCCAGCAGCAGCAGGCCGGCCTCGATGCGCAGCATCTGCAGGGCATCGAGGCCGAACGGCTGCACCCCGTGTCCCTGCACGCTCTCCCAGAGCGTGTCCCACACGGGGAGGGCGTCCGCGGCGGCGACCCAGAGCTCGTAGCCGAGGTCGCCGCTGTACCCGGTGCGGCTCACCGTGACGCTCGCGCCCGCGATCGTGCCGCCGGCCACGCCGAAGAACGGGAGGTGCTCCGCCTCCGGGATGAGCGCCGCGAGCAGCTCGCGCGAGCGCGGCCCCTGGAGGGCGAGCGCCGCGATCTCGTCGCTCACGTCCTCGAGCTGCACCTCCAGACGCCCGACGCGGTCGGTGAACCAGGCCAGGTTGGGCTCCGCGCTCGTGAGGAGGTACTCGGCGCGCCGCGGATGCAGGACGACGCCGTCCTCGATCACGAAGCCGCGGTCGTCCAGCCAGCACGTGTAGTGCGCGTGCCCCGGCGGGCACGCGCGGATGTCGCGGGCGAGCATCCCGGCGAGGAACGTCTCGGCGCCGCGCCCCGTGATCCTGTACTTGTACAGCGGGCTCGTGTCGAACACGCCGGCCGCGTTGCGGACGGCGAAGTACTCCGCCTTGTCGCTGAGCTGATAGCGCCGCGCCGCGAGGACGTTCGACCAGTGGCTCCAGAGTTGAGTCTGGTTCAGCGCCGCGGTGCGCTCGTGGAACGGGGTTGTTCGGATCACGCTCATGGGGTTCGGCTGCGTCCTACCCGGCGGGCCGTTCGGTGAACCTCCTCGCGGCGCCTGAGCGCTCAAGAGTGCTCGAGGATATGCTCTCGCGTCGCGGCGCCGACCGCCTCCCGCTCCACGGCCATGAGGAAGTGACCTCCCCGCGGGAATCCGACCAACCTCGCATCCGGAATGGTCGCGGCGGCGAACTCGGCGTTGCGGTACAGTTGCAGCGTGTCGTCTCTGGCGTGGAGGATGAGGGTCGGGGCGCGGACCGCCGAGACCCTCTCGTTCGGCATCGCGGCCCGGTTGTCGAAGGCCACGCCGGCGGCGCGCGGGGCGACCGGGTTCATCCGGTCGATCACCTCGTCGATCAGGTCCCGCTGCTCGGACGTGAGACCGGCGACCACCGCGGCGTCGGCGCCCATCAGGCGCTTGAGCCGCCGCCTCCACACGCGGGCGATCGTCCAGTACAGTACGTCGTGCCTGAAGATGGTCGTCAGCAGATCGCCTCGCCGGTCCGCCTGCGCCTGGCCGTTCCCGGCTGAGGACGCGACGCCACACGAGATCAGCGTCAAGGACGACACGCGCTCGGGATGCAGGACGGCGAAGAGGAGTGCTGAGGGGCCGCCGTGCGAGAGGGCGACCACCGCGGCCTTCCCGACGCCCAGGCTGTCGAGCAGGCACGCGTAGGCATGCGCCTGATCGTCGAAGGTGGCGCCCTCGCGGAACGTCGAGCGCAGGTAGCCGAAGCGCGAGGGTGTGATCCGGCGGAATCGGCCATCCAGCACCGCCTCTGCGACAAGCTCGCCCTGGTCGTAGCCGCCACCGCTCCCGTGGATCGTCAAGACGGGAGGGCCCGACCCGTGCTCCGTGTGTTCGACGTCCCCGTAGGGCGACGGCACGACCCTGCCGTCGCCCCGGACCCGTCTGTAGGCCCGCTTCATGTCCGCGAGATACGCCACCGTGCGCTCCTTTCTCGTCCTGGGCCGGGCCTCTACAGCCTGACCGCCGCCCGCGCTCTTGAGCGGCCGACCGTCGCCCGCGCTCCGAAGACCGACCACAGAAGTGCGGCATTCACGGCCAGCGGGAGGATGGCCCACCCGGAGATCCACACCACCTGCACCACGATGGACGAGACTGCTCCGACGACGATGAGCGTGCGCAACCAGGAGGCCGGCACAAGCCACCCGAGCAGGGCGCCTGCGGCGAGCAGAAGGGCCAGGCATCCGGTGATGCCGAGGATCGGCGTGAGCACGTCGCGGATGCCGCCGTCCGCGAGGAGGGTGCTCGTGTCGGCGAAGAACGGCCAGAGAAGACCGCCCCCGACCCACCAGGGGGGCGGTCCCTGCCCTGCCGCCGCCGGCACCAGCGCGGTGAGGCTCAGGTGCGCTCCGAGCAGAAGCAGGATGAGGATGAGGGCTTTCTTGTACATCACACGACTCCTTCGTTCGTGGAAACCCAAAGCGTCTTGAGTTTCCATTGGGGCTGAAGAAGGCCGCACCCGAGTGCGGCCGGCTCACCGATCGACCGTCTAGCTCACGAACCTCCCGATGCGCCCGAGCAACTCCTCATCGCGGTCATACGACGGGTCCGCGTTCACCAGCAACAGGTACTCGACGAGCATCGCGGCGATCATCTTCTCGACGAGCGAAGCGTCTCCGGGGCCGAGCTCCCCGGCGTCCATCCCGCCCTGCACGAGCTCGCGCAGCAGCTCGCCGTTTGCCTGGCGAAACGCATCCGCGGCGATCTCGTACTCCCGTAGCCATTCGTCCTCGCCCGTCCTCAGGATGTGACCCCTGGCCACCTCGAGCAGCGATCGCACCACCGCCTCCACCCGCGCCGCATACGTCGGCAGCGGCGCCACCGAGGCCGCGAACTCCAGCTTCATCTGGTGCGCCTGGCGCGCGACCACCTGCGCGTAGATGTCGCGCTTGGCGTCGAAGTGCACGTAGATCGTCTTCTTGGAGATCCTCAGCTCACGGGCGATCTCGTCGAGGTTGGTCTGGTCGTAGCCGCGGCTCTCGACGTGGCGCTCAAACGTGTCTGCGATCCGCTGTGCTGTCGCGTTCATCAGGCCTTCTGCTCCCGGTGGAAACTCATCATGCCATTAGTTTCCACCATGGAAACCCATTTGTCAAGGAGTCTCCGGGGGAATCTCTCACCATCCTCCGATCACGAACGCCAACGCTTGTTATTGACTGCCGTTTCCTATATAGGTTGTTCTTGCAGAAACGGAGGTGGAGATGGCCGTCGGGTCGCAGGACGGGGATACACGGGTGGCTTTGCTCTCGCGCGCGCTGCGTGAGTCGGGGCTGCGCCTGACGCACCAGCGGCTCGAGGTCGTCCGCGAGATCGCCGGGTCCCGGGAGCATCCGGGCGCGGAGGACGTCTACCGGGCCGTGCGTGAGCGTGTGCCCACGATCTCCATGGACACGGTGTATCGCACGCTCGGCACGCTCAGTGACCTCGGTCTGGTGCGGCGCGTCGCGGTGACCAGGGGTCCGGCGCGCTACGACGCCAACACGACGCGCCATCACCACTTCGTCTGCACCCACTGCGGGCTTGTCCGCGACGTCGACGACCGGAGGCTGGATGCGGTGCGGGCGCCGCGTAGCACCGCATCTCTCGGTCGCGTCGAGTCGATCGAAGTCCAGATGCGGGGTATCTGCGTCGACTGCACCAGAGAAGGAGAGCGACATGACTGAGGAGCACAAGGATCTGACCACCAACTTCGGGGCGCCGGTCCCGAAC
>CAZJGT010000044.1:14012-16009 GCA_964545565.1 uncultured Thermoleophilia bacterium | reverse complement strand
TGGGCGGCATGTACCGGGGCGCCACCAAGAGCAGCGCGCGGCTCCTGGAGTTCGCGGCGTCCTCCGGGGCGCCGGTGGTGACCACCTGCGTCCTCTGCCGCGACAACCTGCGCTCGGCCGCGCGCGAGCTCAGGATCGCCGCCCCCGTCCGCCTGTGGCCCGAGTTCTTCCGCGCCGCGCCCGCCGACCTCGAGGAGCACGCCGATGACTGACGCCAAGGACAGCCCGCTCGCGCAGATCGCCGGCGACGCGTTCGCGGCCGCCCCGCGGCGCGACCCGGAACTCGTCCGGCGGATCCTCGAGGATCCGCGCATGCACGACCACAAGGATGGCTTCCAGAGCTGCATCCAGTGCGGCATCTGCACCTCCGGTTGCCCGGCTGCACGGTTCACCGAGTACTCCCCGCGCGAGACCGCCCGCCGCGCGCTCGACGGCGACGTCACGCTCCTCGAGGACGATGCACTCTGGTACTGCTTCTACTGCTACACCTGCCAGAGTCGTTGCCCGCGGCACAACAGCGTGGCCGTCATCAACCAGGTGGTGCGCGGCATGCAGGTCGAGAGCGGCCGTGGCCGCCCCCACGTCGAGATGTTCGCCGAGTGGTGCGGCAACTTCTACGAGAAGGGCATGGGCGGCGACCCGCACCTCATGTTCCCCCATCTCGTGGAGGCCTGGGGAGACGAGTGGGCCGGCTACATGGAGCACCTGATCGAGATCCGCGCCGAGCTGGGCCTCGGCGACCTCTACCCGCCGGACGACGTGGTCGAGGAGGTCCAGACCATCTTCGAGGCGACCGGTTTCAAGGAACGCCTCGCCGCCGTGAGCGGCCGGGCACAGGTGGCGGACGACGAGGGATGATGCCCGCGCCGTGAGAAGTCGACGCCCGCGGCGCCGGCCGTCCGCGCCGCGACCGGAGCCGGTCGCGTCTGCCGCCACGCCCTGATGGGTGTATCCTGACGGGTACCGCACCGAAAGGGGCAGACAACGTGCGGCTCTTCGCCACCAGACATACGCCACGAGCAACCGTCGTCGTCGCCGTCCTCTGCATCCTCGGCGCGGCGAGCCTGGTCGCCGCGCTGGTCGCGCTGGGCTCGACCGGCGACGCGGAACCGGCGGCCGCAGGTGCGACCCGCGCCGCCGGCCCCCCCTATCCGCCGCAGCTCATCGTCAAGTCGGAGCTCCGCCTCAAAGCGAACCTCATGGCCCGGAACCTCAAGAAGTCGCCGCAGCTCGTGTTCTTCGGCGGCTCGCGCAGCCAGCGGTTCGACCCGGTCTACGCGCGCCGTCGCCTGGGGCTGCGCGCCGTCAACATCTCCCTCAGCAACGCTCGCCCGGAGGCCGCGTGGGCCTACGCCCACTGGTTCTACCGGCGCTGGCCGAACGCCAAGCTGCGCTGGGTGTGGGGCATGCAGCCGACGATGACCCGCGAGCGCGACATGGACGCGGCCCTCCTCCAGGATCCACGCTTCTTCCACAGGTTCCCCGCGGACCTGCTCGAGAGCCAGCGGAAGCTGCTGCCGAGCACAGTCGCCAAGATGCCGCGTTCGTACGGGTTCATGCGCAACACCTACTCCAGTCTCGGGATGCTGACCTGGAACACCTATGATCGTCAGCGCGCCGCCGGCTACACCCTGCGCGCGTCGCTCGACGCCTACATCGCCAAGATGCTGAAGAAGCCGGAGCGTGAGACGATCGAGCGCGGCGAGCGCGCGCGTGTGTACTTCGAGAAGACCCTGGAGTACCTCAACGCCCACGGGACCACGCCGGTCATGGTGCTCATGCCGGTCCATCCGCGCGTGCTGCGCGTCATGAAGGAGCACGGCATGGGCGGCTCGCGAGAGGGGCTCCGGGAGTACCTCGCGGAGCTCGGCGAGACGTACGACATCAAGGTGCTCGACTTCACGCGCATCCAGAGCTTCAAGGGCAAGTCAGCCTGGTTCTACGACGGCGTGCACATCACGCGCGCCAACTCCAACCGCGTGATCGATGCTCTCCGG